>CANHPK010000052.1 GCA_947462525.1 Roseiflexaceae bacterium
CTCCGTTTTTCGATTTGGATGATACGCCCGCCGTAGCTATCGACCAGATAAAAGTACCCTGCATCGCCTTCGCCGGTGACCATCATGCGGGTGACCGACCGGAGTGCAGGGGTGATTACCGGCAACGCAATAGTACGGTCATAGGTACGTTCCCCATCGGCGACCTGCGTAAATACTTTGATGCTCCCACTGGGCATCAAGAGATAAATGCGGCCATCGATGCCCATGTCGACCGCGGTATCGAATGATTGACCGCCGTCGTTTTGGATCCAGGGGGTGGGGAAGTCGCCGAATTGCGTCGACAAGTAGCGCAGAATGTTGCTCTGCGTGACACCCCAGACATACAAATTGCCGCCAAAGCTCTGGACGCGCATGCTCCGTTCGGTTGGATTCCACTCCAGGCTACCGGCCAGAATACTGTAGTTCCACTCGTTCCCATTGCGGAAGAAGTAGATGTACGGCCCGTTGTTTGCGCTCTGCGCAATGGCAATAATGCTGTCGATACGCCAGGCAATGTCGAATACTTTGGCCACCGTGACATCACCGACTGTATTGTTGGGTTGGAGCATCGGCGTCGGCGTACCGCCCTCGCGGGGGACGTTGTACAAGATGCCGGCATTGCTGTCATAGAGATAAATCATCTCGAAGTTGCTGGCGTTTTCGACCGATGTCGCAGGTGGTGGGACCACGACACTGGTGAACATACCGCTCTTGAGCGGGTGTTCTGCAACGACTTGGATATCTTCGAGGAGCGACCGTCGTTGCACCACACGCTCGGCCTTCTCGATTTTGTTAATCATGGTGAAGTAGCGCTGCCGATTGCTGGTCGTCGCCGTAAAGACACCACTCTGCTGCAAATCCGTCAACATCGTCCGAGCCAATTCGATACGCAACTCGGCATCACGTTCGTTGACGGCATCACTGATTGCCTGGACGGCGACTTCTGCCGACACGATGCTGTTTTCGCTGCGCTGCAGACGATTCTCGCGGGCCACGTTGGTCCCATAAAAGAACAACACCGAAATCACTGCGCCCATCAGCGACAGCATCGCCCAGGGGAAGGGTGGTTTTTGTTTGCGATACGACAACCCTTCACCGCGCGACACCGACTGCATGCGCCGCTGGGTCGGGGTCGGCATGCGGAACCAGCGTTGACTCATCAATCGTTGGAACACCGTCCCCATCAGCTCGCTGTACTTGATCGGCTCAGTTTGTTGTGTCCGGTAGCGCCCGGGTGACGCCCGATAATCTGTGTCGAGCGGCGTCGACGGGACCTCGACATCGACCGCTTCGATGACCTGCTGCGGCCGCTCGGTGCGGTTTTTGACTTTGTCGACACGTGCCATGCGCTCGGCCTGCAGATCGATGTCTTCGCCGACATCGATCGGTGCTGGATTGGGGATGGGGTCGACGGTGTACGGCACCTCGGGTGGCTGCCGCGTCATGCGTTGCTGTTCGGCACGGACGATGCCGCGGTAGTTGTTGCCAGACTGCGAAAAGCGCCGCTCCTGCGCACCAATCAACAACGTGCGGACCCACTGTACCAACCGGGCAAACCATAGACCTGTATTGTCGGTAGCAACCATTAATTGCTGGGTGATGCTCGAAAAACTGCTGGTTACTTGGCGTTGTTCGTCGGCCGTGCTATCGAGCATCACCGCCAGCCCATAGACATCGCCGACGGTCGCATCGCGGAGCACCGCATGCATGCCCTCGGCCATCAATGCCACATCGCCGGACCGCATAATCGGCGCCATGTCGTCGCGACCCAACAGCCGCGCCATGTTGCTGGTCACCAAAATCACGCCTTCGCGTTGGAGCAATGGCGCACGATAGAACTCCGGCTCGACCGACAGACTGCCACCCAATAACCCATTGCTGATCGACGTACTGGCGCTCTGTTGTGACTGTCGCCACAGCGGCCCTGCCGGGATCGAACGCATCTGCCCTTCGGACAAGATGTACGTCTGGGCAGGCAGGATTTGCGCAATGTAGAGGTCGCTCCCCTTGATGACCGCACACGTCATCCCAAACGAAATCCGGTGCTGCGGCAAATGAGCGACGTTGTATTCATACAGTGCTTGGTTGGCGGACATGATCGCCCGGCGCAACGATGCGTGGATGCTGAACGATGCGTTTTCATAAAACAATTTGCGGATGGTGCGCATCACCATCTGGATGGCACTCCGGTGCTTGTGGTGGTCGGTGCCGCCTTCGAGCAACACAAATAACTCACCCTTGCGTGCTTCGTCCGAACGTGGATCGATTGCTTCGCATATCAAGATGAGTTCTTCGCTGATTGTGTTTTCGCCGCTGGTCTGCCCAAATTGTACGCTGCGCGTACGCATTCGTGCCATAGGTCACCCTCCACTGCAATTATAGCACTGTTGCGCCGTTTGGCAGGCTTTGGAGTGTCGAAAATTCGTTGCACATGGTCTGTTGTACGGCGATTTCTTTATCTTGTCTTTGCATTTGGGAGGGTCTTACTCTGGTGCAGAAAAATCGATATAGATTTTCTTGCTTTTCTCATCAAGAAAATACCATACAGTGTACAGAGAATGCGAGATGTATCGTATAATTTTCGGTAGCACCGTTGTTCTTCGAAATAGAATCAGATACGAGGGTTATATGCGGCACACGGTAGTGTCTATGATTGTTCTCGCTTCGTTCCTCGGCGCATGTGGAAGCTCGGCTGCGACGCAGTCCGGCGCCACGCCGACACCACGACCACCCGCCCCCGCCATGGAAAAGCAAACCTACACCGTCGAAGTCGGAGATGTCGTCGACGAAATAAAAGTCAGCGGCACGGTCGCAGCCATCAAACAAGAAGAACTTGCCTTCGAGCAATCTGGCTTTGTCAAAGTGGTCAACATCGAGCGCAACGACATCATCACCAAAGGGATGGTCTTGGCCGAGCTCGATTTGGGCGACCTACCCAATCAGCTCCAGCAGGCCGAAGTCAACTACACCCAAGTCAAAATCCAATACGACCGCAGCGGCACACAGCGTGACCTCGGTCGGCAGCGCGCCGAGCTCGATTTGGCCGAAGCCAATGCTAATCTCGACCGCTTGGTCAATCCGCGCCCGTCGGACATCGCTGCTGCCCGCGCCACCCTCGAGTCGGCCCGTGCCAATCTGGCATCGACCACGGCCAACGCCAACAACGATGTCGAGCGTGCCCAATCCGACCTCAACACGGCACAGCGCAATCTGCCACTCATCCAAGAAGCCTATTCACAGGCGTTGTATGACTGGGACGGCGTAAAAAACGACGAAAAACACCCACAGTACGACCGCCGCCGCCAAGCATACGTCGATGCCCAAAACGCCCTCGACGCCGGCACCACGGCCATGAACAACGCAAATCAGACGTTGATTGCTGCCAAAGCCAATCGCCAGCCCCTCATCGACGGCGCAGCGGCGACCCTGCAACGCGCCCAAATCGCCTATGATCAGCTCACCAAAACGCCTGATCCCGACGCAATTGCCAGCGCACAGCGCGCCGTCACCCGCGCCGAGTTGGCCGTCAAAGAAGCCTCGCAGAGCGGCGATCCCGAGCTCGAAAAAGCCTTGTCTGCCTCCAAATTGGCCCTCGAAAACATCGAAAAAGCCATCGCTTCCGGCCAACTCATTGCACCATTCGACGGTATCGCCGCCGAAGTGTCGACTGGTCCAGGCAAGCAAGTCGAGGCCTACCGCCCCGTCATCACCGTCATCAACGACTCCGCCAAAGAGATTTTGGTGCAGAGCGTGTCGACCGAAGATTCGGCCCGCATCGGCATCGGCATCCCGGTCAGCATCTTTTTGGCACGCTCACCCGCCATCGAAATCCCAGGCGTCATCGTGAAGCTGCCTACCAAAGCAACATCGTCCGCCTCGACCATTAATCCGGACCCCGCCTATCACGTCGAATACACCCTGCCACCCGACCTCACGGTCGAAGTCGGTGACTTGGCACAGGTCGTCATCACCCTCAAGCGCCAAACAGACGCATTGTGGTTGCCGCCACAGGCTGTCCGTTCGTTCGAAGGACGCCGCTTCGTGGTGGTCCGTGACGGTGAACGCCAGCGCCGCCAAGATGTCAAAATCGGCATCGTGAGCAGCGATCGCGTCGAAATCCTCGATGGCCTCAAGGCCGGCGACGTCATAGTAGGCCAGTAGGCCCGCGGAAGGATTGATCCAATGGCAGCGCCTGTTATCAATACACCGCCGGCACGACCCACACGTACATACGGGAACACCCCTCTGTCGTGGCTGACTGGCATGGTCATGGTGGTCGGACGTCGATTGTGGAGCAATCTCTCGCTGGTGTTGGCGATTGCGGCGGGCTTTACCGTCGCCGTCGCTATTGTGGTCAGCATCCCGGTGTATGCCGAAGCTGTCGGCTATCGCATCCTCCGCGAAGAGCTCTCGTCACCCATCAACGGCACGCGCCGACCGCCCTTCGCGCTCATGTATCGCTATTTGGGCAGTGTTTCGGGCGCAGTCGAACCCGACAAACTCGTCGCAGCCAATGACTACTTCGACACCCAGCTGAGCGATCGCCTCAACCTCGATATCCTCGGCCAAACGCGCTATATCGCCACCGATAAAATCCCCCTCAAGCTCGAAGCCAGCGGCTCGGGTACCCCGCTCAGCTGGATTTCGGTTGCGTTTGCGGACAAACTCGAAGAGCACATCGATATCATCGACGGGCGCATGCCGGCACCGACCGCGGTTGGTCAACCGCTCGAAGTCCTGCTGTCGGCAGATTTTGCCTTCGGTTTGGGTCTGCAACCCGGCGACACCTACTATGTGTTTGCCCAACGCGATGCCCCCGAAAAGAGCATGATACCGGTCTACATCACGGGTTTGTGGGCACCACGTGACCCAGCCGAAGAGTACTGGTTCTACTCGCCCGATGTCCTCCACGAGACGCTGTTCACGACGGCCGATGCGTTCTCAAACCAGTTGCTGGCCGCAAACCCCAAACCTGTCCACGTGGCAGTTTGGTATGTAGTCGCCGATGGCAGCACCGTCAACTCCAACGAAGTCCCTGCGTTCGGCACGCGCATCGATCGTACCGTGTCAGAAGCCAACAAACTCCTCAAAGGGATGCGTCTCGACGTATCGCCATTGGATGCCATGTTGCGCCACATCGCCCGGGTACGCCAGCTGACCGCAACGCTGACGATTTTTTCGGTGCCGATATTGGGTTTGATTGCCTACTTTGTCATCTTGGTGGCAGGCTTGGTGGTACAACGCCAGAGCAACGAAATCGCCGTGCTGCGGAGCCGTGGTGCTTCGCGCCTGCAGGTGCTGGGCATCTACTTCATCGAATGGTTGCTGATCGGGATTGCAGCCATCTCGGTAGGCGTCTTGCTGGGTCAGGTGGCAGCCTTGTTCATGACCTGGACGCGCTCGTTCTTGGACTTCCAACCGACCGAAGCGCTGCCTATTTCGATGTCGAGCGACGCCTGGTCCCGTGCCATCCAAATTGTCGGTCTGATGTTGGTGGCAGGGCTGATCCCGGCCTTCATTACATCGCGCTATACGATTGTGTCCTTCAAAAGCGAGCGTGCGCGATCCGGCATGAAGCCGTTTTGGCAGCGCGCCTACTTGGATTTTCTCATGATGATCCCCATCGGCTACGGCTGGTGGATGCTCAAGCAACAGGGGTCATTGGGCATCATCGATTCGCAGGGCATCAGCGACCCGTTCAATAATCCGTTGCTGTTGATTGCGCCGACGTTGTTCATCTTTGCGAGTGCACTCATCGCTGTGCGGTTTTTCCCGTTGCTGATGCGTTTTCTCGAGTTTTTTGCAGGTCGCATGCCGGGCATTGCCGGTGTAACGGCACTGCGCTATCTGTCGCGCACGCCATCGGCGTATTCGGGGCCGATTTTGTTGCTGATTATCACGCTCAGTCTGGCGGGATTCACGGCGTCGATGGCCAAATCACTCGACACCAATCTGCTCGAAAAAAACCGCTACATCTCTGGTGGCGACGCCCGCATGTTTGACCTCGGCCAAAATGTCAGCGGCGCGAGCGCCGGGGCACCGGGGAACGTCCAGACCTTCGAACAGAGTATCGTCGCCACCGAAGACAAGCGGTTGACGGGACCCAAATACTACTTCTTGCCGGTCGAAGACTATACCAATATCCCCCAGGTCAAAGAAGCCACGCGGGTGGGGAACAGTGCGGCCGCTGCGGTCATCAACGGCAACAGCGTCGACATCCACTATTATGGGATCGACCGCTTGCAGTTCCCCAAGGTGGCATACTGGCGCGATGACTTCTCAGACAAATCACTCGGTGAACTGATGAACATCCTAGCCGAGGACCCCAGTGCGGTGTTGGTCGATCGCGCCTGGGCCAAAATGGTCAACTTGCGCATCGGCGACAACTTTGTGCTCAAGATGAACAACCTCGACGTGACCGTCGACGTGCCTGTGGTCGTCCGCGGCTTCATCGATTTGTTCCCCACGTCGTACCCATCCGAAAACCCGCCGATTGTCGGTAACCTCGAGTATTCGTTCGACATGCAAGGCGGTCTGTACCCATACGATGTGTGGCTACGCCTCGAAGACGGTGCCACCATCACTGATTCGGACATCTACATGGGCACGATTACCATCGGCATGAAGACCTTCATCCGCGAATTTGCACCGACCGTGATCATCAAAGAACGTCTGCGACCAGAACGTCAGGGTTTCTTTGGCCTGCTGTCGGTCGGGTTCGTCGCGGCAGCGTTTTTATCGATGCTGGGATTTTTGTTCTATTCGATATTGGCGTTCCAACGACGCTTCGTCGAACTGGGCATGCTCCGTGCCATCGGCTTGTCGACGGGTCAACTGGGCACCTTGCTGGCCATCGAGCAAACATTCATCATCGGGATAGCCATTTTGGCGGGCACACTCATTGGGGTGAGCGCCAGCAATCTGTTCATTCCGTTTTTGCAGCTCCCCCTGGTCGAGCGTGATTTGTTCCCACCGTTTGCGGTACAAATCGCCACCGAACAGATTTTGATTATCTATGCGGTCTTTGGAGTGGTCTTGGTAGCGACGGTGGCCATCACGGTGGTGCTGTTGCGACGGATGAAGCTCTTCCAGGCTGTCAAACTCGGGGAGGCCATATGACCACATCGGACGCCATTGTTACCTGTGAAAACCTCATCAAGGTATATCGTATCGATGACCTCGAGGTGATGGCCCTGCAAGGCCTCGATATGACCATCCGCCGTGGCGAAGTAATGGCCTTGGTCGGTTCGTCAGGGTCGGGCAAAACCACCCTGCTCAACGTGATTGGCGGCCTCGATCGCCCCAACGCCGGCAAACTCATCGTCGCCGGCAACGATCTGCTCAAGTTGACCGACGGTTCGCTCGACGCCTATCGGCGCCAGTATGTCGGCTTTATTTGGCAACAGAAAGCCCGCAACCTGATCCCCTACCTCGACGTCGAGCAGAACATCGAACTGCCCATGATTATGAGCGGTGTCCCGGCCCGACAACGCAAAGAGTGGATCGGCGAGCTCATCGACGCCGTCCGGCTCAACCACCGCCGCGGCCACAAACTGGCCCAGTTGTCGGGTGGTGAGCAGCAACGCGTCGCCATCGCCATCGCCTTGGCCAACAAACCGGCGTTGCTGCTGGGCGACGAACCCACCGGCGAACTCGACTCGCAGACCGCCGAAGTGGTCTTCAACATCTTCCACGAGCTCAATCGACGCTTTGCACTGACCGTGATTATCGTGTCGCACGACCCCAACATCGCCCACTTCGTCAATCGTGTGGTGTCGATCCGCGACGGCAAAACCAGTAGCGAAACGGTCAAGCGCCTGGACGTCGAGGGTGGGACCGGCAGATTCGACCACTCGCACCTCGAAGAGCTCCACATGCTCGACTCGGCTGGTCGCCTGCAGATCCCCAAAGAGCTCCGCGCCCGCTATGGAATCCGCGATCGCTTGGTGATGGAAGAGCAAGACGACGGTATCTTCATCAAGCCGCCCGTCAACACTGCGGCCGAGGCAGCCGATGCCGAACGCGAGCGCCGTCTGACCGATGCCGATGCACCACCCGAGCTCAAACCAAGTCGTTTTGATCGCATGATGCGCAACATCAGGAGCCGCATGAAATGACGAACACCATACCCGCGGTCCGCATCGAAAACGTCACACGCGCCTACTCGGTCAACAACGACCAGGTTTTGGCATTGCGTGGCATCAACATGACCATCGAACGCGGCACCTTTACGGCCTTCATGGGGCGTTCGGGCTCCGGCAAAACCACCCTGCTCAACATGATTGGCGGGCTCGACACCCCGACATCGGGCAACATCTTCTTTCTCGGCAAAAACACCGCCACCTTGTCGCAGGACCAGCTGACCGACATCCGGCGCGACCAGATCGGCTTTATCTTCC
>CANHPK010000053.1 GCA_947462525.1 Roseiflexaceae bacterium
CAGGTCACGACATTACGTGGCAGAGATTATGTCACCATGGTGGATGAACGCGGCGTCGTCCGTGTCGTCAACACACCGCAGTACCCGATGATACTCCGCGCGCTCTATTTCATTTTTGTGGGATGGTGGTTCAGTGCCCTCTGGTTAACCCTGGCGTGGTTGTTTGGATCGTCCGTTATTTTGCTCCCCGTGAGCTTCTGGATGATCAACCGGGCCGCTGCAGTGCTGTTGTTGACCCGCAACTAAATCAACTGTGGCTGGGTATGGCACGCCGTCGGAGGAGTTCCTCCGACGGCGTCTTGTGTGAATAATGCTAGAATACGACACACCCAGTTACAGACAAAGGAAGCGCACATGACACTCGATCTCGCATGGATTCGGAGTCAGTTCCCCGCATTGGCCGAACAGGTCAACAATCGGCCGGCTGTTTTTTTCGATGGCCCCGGCGGCACGCAAGTACCAAATGGCGTGATTGACGCAATCAGCAACTACCTCCGCCACTCCAATGCAAACACCCATGGATCATTTTTGACCAGCCAGCGTACCGACGCCACCATCGGCGCAGCACGCGAAGCAATGGCAGACTTCCTCGGCTGTGCACCCGACGAAGTCATGTTTGGCGCAAACATGACCACATTGACGTTCGCGTTGGCACGTGCAATCGGGCGCACCCTCAAACCAGGCGACGAGATTGTCACCACCAAGCTCGACCACGATGCCAATGTAGCGCCGTGGCATGCCCTCAAGGAACTCGGCGTGGTTATCCGTGAAGTCGATGTCGATGTCGAGGACTGCACACTCGATATGGCCGATTTCGCCAGCAAAGTCAACGCCAAAACCAAACTCATCGCGGTAGGCGTCGCCTCCAATGCGGTCGGGACCATCAACGACATCAAGGCAGCAGTCAAACTGGGCCGCGCAGTCGGTGCGATGGTGTTTGTCGATGCGGTGCACTATGCACCCCATGGACCCATCGACGTCAAAGACCTCGACGTCGACTTTTTGGCATGTTCGCCCTACAAATTCTTTGCGCCACACAGTGGCACAATCTACGGCAAAAAAGCCCACCTCGAAGGCATCGCTGCATACAAGGTCCGCCCTGCCGGCAACGATTCCACCGAACGTTGGGAGACAGGCACCAAGAACCACGAAGTCATGGCGGGGGTCACTGCCGCCATCGACTATCTGGCCGAGTTAGGCACACGCACCGCTGGCAAGCCGTTCGCAACGCGCCGCGCAGCAGTAGACTACGCGATGCATGCCATCCAAGCCTACGAACGAGAACTCAGCGAATACCTGATTAGTGGTCTACTCAAAATCCCTGGTCTGACCTTCTACGGCATCAGCGACAGCAGCGAGTTCGGCAAACGCACACCGACCGTGGCAATCCGCATGGCCAAACATTCCCCGAATGCCGTTGCTGTGGCATTGGCAGCCGAAGGTATTTTTGTGTGGGACGGCAATTACTATGCGTTGAACTTGACCGAACGCCTCGGCGTCGAAGACAAGGGCGGCATGGTACGCATCGGGTTGGTGCATTACAACACCACCCAAGAGATTGATCGGCTCCTCACTGCCCTGAACGCACTGGCCTAATCTGCGTTCGCCCTGCTTGACCCTTCGTGCCCGCTCTGTCGCAGAGCGGGCACGACTGCGATCCCAAGCGACCCAACTGCGCTGAAGATACCCACCCAGATATAGATACCCCGGTAGTCCCCACTCTGTTCACGCGCCAGTTCGACCAGCACGGGCATGACTGCCCGTGCGAGTGTCAATACCAGTGCCAGGATGCCACTCAGCGCGCCGTAGATGCCGACCCCATAGCGATCGGCAAACAATGCTGCCCGTGCTGGCGTAATCGCCCCGAAACTCAGGCCGAACAGCACTACACAGCCCCACACCCCCCACAATCCGGGCAACAGCATCAACGCAACCAGCGCCAACCCCTGCATCACACACAACACCGTGGCCAAGGTATAGCGCGAAAAGTATGTCCCCAATGGGGTAAACAACAAACGGCTGGGCAACGCCAAAACACCGGCGGTGGCTGCATACCAGGCGGCGTCCGCTGGTGCGTAGCCACGGTCTATCAGCAGCGGGACAAACGTTTGGAGCACCACTACTAATGCGCATGTGGATGCCAAAAACGCTGCCACCAGCAACCAAAATCCCTGCTCGCGCAATACATCTCGCACCATCCCCACGGGGACGGCACGCACGGTCTGACTCGTCGTCGCTGGCATGCCATCGATCGTCGCTCCCACATCTGCAGGTGATTTGCGGATCCACCACGCCAACAACGGTGCTACCACCAACAACATCACCGCAGCATAGACCCAGGTGGTGACCTGCCATGAATAGGTGTGAATGAGCCACGTCGTGCTCGGGGTGGCGATGATAATGGCGAACCCCGCCACAAATGTCAACACGGTCAACGCGGTGCTCCGGCGCCGCTCAAACCACTGGGCCACCACCACAAACGCCGGTTCGTACAGGGTCGTCGCCATCGAAATGCCCAGCATCACCCAGACCACAATGTGTTGCCATGGCTCGGTGACGAATCCCCAGGCACCCAACCACAGCGCCGCCCACAGCGCACCAGCGGTCATCATCCAGCGCGCACCATAGCGATCCAACACCACCCCGACCGGCCAGGCGAGCAACCCAGCAACCAACTGCGCAGCCGTGATTGCACCATTGATCGTCGCGCGCGACCATCCAAACGCCTCCTCCAGCGGCACCACAAAGACACTGAAGGCATAAATCAAAATTCCATACGAAATTGTCTCGGTGATTGCCAATACACCGAGCATGCTCCAGCCGTAATACCAGCGGCGC
This sequence comes from Roseiflexaceae bacterium, assembly GCA_947462525.1. Classification (GTDB taxonomy): domain Bacteria; phylum Chloroflexota; class Chloroflexia; order Chloroflexales; family Roseiflexaceae; genus UBA965. Next base: position 2,839 of record CANHPK010000053.1, read on the forward strand.
ATCAGGCGGACCCTTCGAGCACAGCGCGCGTCTGCGCCGCACAGCGAGCCCACGTATAGTGCTGTACGCGCTCCAGCCCACGTTCGACACACATCGCCACAAGTGCATCGTCGTTGTCGACACGAGTCAATGCCGTGCACATTGATTCGACCGACAGCGGGTCAAACAGCACCGCCGCATCCCCTGCGACTTCCGGCAATGCTGAGGTGTTTGCGCAGACGACCGCGGTCCCGCTGGCCATTGCCTCGAGCACCGGCATGCCAAACCCCTCGTACAGCGATGGGAAGACAAACGCGCGCGCACTCGCCAGCAGTCCGTAGAGCGTTGCATCAGGGACAAATCCCACCAAATGGATACGATTCCGCGCTCCCGCGGCATCGATCAGTGCCTGCAACGGCTCGCCGAGCCACCCTACTTTGCCTGCGATGACCAGCTGTGTGTCGTGGTTCTGCGGCATGCGGATAAATGCCTCGATCAAGCGCTGCAGGTTTTTGCGCGGCTGGAGTGTCCCAACCGTGAGGAAAAAGCGATGATATGGTTGCGCAGTCGCATGCGTCGGCGCAAACACCGGTGCAACACCATGCGCAATGACGGCAATCCGGCGGGCGTCCATCCCGGTATAACGCACCAAATCGTGCGCTGTTGCGTGCGAAATCGCAATGATACGATGGGCTGCCCAGGCTGCCCAGCGCGTGCTCAATCGCAGATAGATGTTTTGGAAGGTCGTATGCGCTGCGGGGAACGCCAAAAATCCCAGGTCGTGGACGGTGGTGACCACCTGCAGATGGCGCAGGAAGGGCGTGTTCCACGGCACGACATGCGACGGCACAAACAACACATCAGGACAGTCGCGGAACAACTCCGCTGCGAGATGGATGTGTGTCCACAGTCGTCGACCCGGTACGACACGCACCTTCATCTGGGGCGGTAACGCAGGCAAGTCTACGGGGAGTTCACGCGTATAGAGCAGATAGGTATGCGGTCCAGGGTCTGCAGCCAGGGCAGCCAACAGTTCCCAAGTATAGCGTTCGGTACCGGTTCGTTGGCGTGTCGCCAATCGGCTAATGTCTATTCCAATACGCACGGCGTCTCCTTTTTGCGTCTGTATAGAATACCACTGCAGCTATCGGCTTCAACGCGTCCGCGACCAGCGGAAGCGGGTACGTTTTGCAAGCGTCCCGTGTATAATATGGGTAATCCATTCCACAAAGGACGGCATTATGCAACTCTTCGACACATTGCGTGGTCACAAAGCGACGCTCGAGATTCCCAAAGACCGTCCGTTGACCCTCTACGTCTGCGGTGTCACGCCCTACGATACAACACATATTGGTCATGCCCACACCTTTTTGATATTCGACATATTGATTCGCTATATTCGTTCACAGGGTGGTCAGGTAACCTACTGTCAAAATGTCACCGATGTCGACGATCCGTTGTTTGAACGTGCCAACCGCGACAACATCGCCTGGGATGTCCTCGCCAAGCGCGAAGTCGACCAGTACCTGAAGGACTGCAAGGCGATGAACTTCCTTGCGCCGGATTTCTTCCCCAAAGTCTCCGAAGAAATCAGCGGGATGATCCCCATCATCGAAGGCCTGCTCAAGAACGGCAAAGCCTATGTCGCCAACGGCAATGTCTTCTTTGATGTCAGCAGCGAACCAAGCTACGGCGAAATGGCCCGCCTCGGCGGGTACGAAGAACTCCTCAAAACAGCCAACGAACGCGGCAACAATCCCAACGATCCCAACAAAACCGACCCGCTGGACTTTGTGCTGTGGCGCACCTCAAACCCCGGCGAACCGACATGGCCAAGCCCATGGGGCCCAGGCCGACCGGGCTGGCACATCGAGTGCACGGCCATGTCGACCCGCTACCTCGGCGACCAACTCGACATCCACGGCGGCGGCCGCGATTTGGTCTTCCCGCATCATCCATCCGAAATCGTGCAGACCGAAGGCTACACCGGCAAACGACCGTTCACCCGCTTCTGGGTACATGGTGGCTTGACCTGGCTCGACGGCGCCAAAATGAGCAAATCACTGGGCAATCTGGTGTTTGTACGCGACGCAGTTGTGCAACAAAGCCCTGACTCGATCCGCTGGTATTTGGCCTCGTTCCCGTACCGCGAGGACTTCAACTACATTCGCGCCGATGCCAAAGCCGCCGAAGGCGAAATAGCCGCACTGGTGCGTGCACTCGCTGCACCTGCGGGGAGTGGACCGGTGCTCAACGTAAACGACGACGTGGCTGCCTTCTATGCGGCACTCGACGACGATTTGGCCATGCACATCGCGCTCACGCACCTCAAGCAGATCATCACCCGTATCAACGCCAGTAGCGGGACGCACTCCGTCAGCGCTGCACAACAGCAACTGCGGGCTTGTGCAAGTGTTATCGGTTTCAAAGCCGCCGAATAATCAGACGCACACCGATACCTCGGAAGGACTCTCATGATTCGTTCGCTGCTGCGTCGCCTCAATTTCGCGCTCTGTGTGGTCATCGTGGCCGAGTGTATCGCACTCGGTCTGGTACCGCTCCAGGTGCCGGATGTGGCGGCGCGGCTGATGCGTCTGACCACGCTCGATCGGCAACCGCCTCCGCCGGCGCGGACGGCACCCGACGATCGTGCGCTCCCCCGCCCGTTGACACTGGTGGACTCGTTTGACCGGCCCAGTGCACTCTGGGACCAAAGCAACGTATCGATCAAAGACAGTCACCTCGCCATCCAATTGCGCCTCCCACAGTCCGACGCCTACGCGCTCTGGTTGGGTGATGCCGCAAACACATCGCAGGTCATGGACTTCTCACTGACCACATTGGTGACGCAAGTCTCTGGCGCGACCGACGCGAGCTACGGCATACGGTTCCGTCAAGAGACCCCCGACAGCTACCTCTATGTAGCACTCACCGCGCGCGGGTACTGGCAAGTGCTCCGTTCGATAGCCGGGGTACGGACCGAAATGGTGCCGTGGACCTACAGCCACACCATTGCACAAGGGATCGGCTATACCAACGAACTCAGCGTCACCGCTGCCGGCCCGGTCATTACCATACGCATCAATGGCGTGCAGGTCGGCACGGTCACCGATCAAGCGCCCATCCCCGGGCAACTCACCCTCTCGGCGGCCACGACAACGAGTGGCGACGTACGGGTCGATTTTGATACGGTGCGCGGCAGTGTCGGCGGTATTGCCTTCAGCGATGATTTTGACAGCCCCAGCGCGACCCGCTTCAGCAACGGTGGCTCGTACACGCAAGATGGCCAGTACATCATCCGCGCCAACGCCGGAGTCTCCGTCTGGCAGAACCCCCAACCACAAAAACGCACCTACGTCACAGATTTTGCGTTGAGTGTCAACGCGACCCTCCTGCGCGGCAACCCAAACAGCGTCGGTTATGGGATCGTCTACGGCGACACCGGTGACTTTAGCCACAGTATTTTGTTATTTGGTGGGAACGGGACGGTCCAACTCCTCCAGAGCAACAACGGCAAACCAGCACAACGCTTGCTTGAACCGCTCGCACTGCCTATGATCGACACGCGCGACGGCGCTACCAATCACATCGAGGTGCGCAAAGTCGGCGGTACACTGAAGCTCACGGTCAACGACGTCATTGTCGGCTCCATCGACAATCTCCCCACAAAAACGGGAAGTGTCGGGATGATTTTGGTCTGTGGGAGCGAACAGGCCGAGGTCGCGTATGACGATTTCGTCCTCACCGAACTCGTTCCATGAGCAGTTTCCCCTTTGTGGCCGTGCTCGACATGCTCCAGCCTGCGCTCGCAGCGTATCCGGTGCCCCTCATCGACCAGATGGGCCGGTCGAACCCGTTCCAGGTGCTCATCGCGACCATCCTGAGCCTGCGTACCCGTGACGAAACGACCGCTCAGGTCACACCAGGGCTCTTTGCGGTGCTCGATTCGCCTGCAACCGGCGCAGACCTCGATCCTTCGGTCATCGCAGGCCTGATTTATCCGGTTGGGTTCTATCGCACCAAAGCCCAATCAATCGTCGAGATCTGCAAGATTTTAACCACGCAGTATGACGGTATCGTCCCCAATACCCTCGATGCGCTCCTCGCTCTCCCCGGGGTCGGCCGCAAAACGGCAAATCTGGTACTATCAGTGGGGTACGGCATTCCCGCCATCTGTGTCGACATCCATGTGCACCGGATCTGCAACCGCTGGCAATTCGTTGCCACGACGACTCCCGAACAAACCGAAGCAGAACTCCGGCTCCGCGTCCCACAGGACGCATGGATCAGTATCAATCAACGCCTCGTGACCCTGGGTCAGCACATCTGCAAGCCCATTTCGCCACATTGCTCGACGTGCCCCATCCACCACCTCTGCCCACAACACGGCGTCGAACGTCACCGCTAGTACAGGAGGAACGATGTACATTCGCTGGATTGTCCGTCACCACAAAAATGCAGAAACTGCCAACGTTTCGTTCTACGACGCATACCTCGTCGAGAGTTATCGCGATGACGCTGGCCAACCACGGCAGCGCACCATCGGCTATCTGGGTAACATACGGCAAATAAACGGCGAGTTTTCTGCACTCGAACGCGAAATTTTCTTCATCCGTGCAGAGCGCATCCTCGCCGGCATCCCCGTCATCGACGCCGCCGAACGCGCCAGCATCAATGCCCTCATCCGCCTCAAAATCCCCAATTTGACGGCGAGCGAGGTCGAACGCGCCTTCCGCAACAACATCCGCTGGTTCAAACGCTGGCGCTTGTCGCGTGACATCCCGCTCACCCACCAAGAGATTGTCGAAATCCTCGAAGAAACAGAAGACGACCCCAAAGGCGACTACGAAGGCATGTAGCCCGCTCTATCTACAGAAAGCCGGCCGCGCCTGCGCGGCCGAGACCCCATCAACATTCCCCGCACACAGTCAGCCTCCGCCCTCAGGTGGCGCATGCCCACCGCACCGCCTCAGCACGACCCCGGTACCACGCGCTCCACGCAGTCTGCCTGCGCGCATACTTCCCGCCGCTCCACCCTCCTGACAGACGAGTGCTGAGGCGTGCAGACTCGGTGTGTCTACCTGTGTCCATATGTCGATAGCTTCCACACCTGCAACCAGCAGATGCAACAGCGCCCGGTACGATCGTGTTCGTACCGGGCGCTGTGATGGCATCCGTTCCTAGACGCCGACGACCCCTTCGATGCGATCTTCGATGTCTGCGTAGATTTCTTGGAGCTTGGCGATGGTGGCATCGTCACTCTGCCACAGGCCGCGGCTGTTCGCCTCGAGCAGCCGCTGTACGGCTGCTTTGGCTGCATGGGGGTTTGCGGCGGTGAAGCGGCGGCGGACATCTTCGTCCATGATGAACGTGTCAGACATGCCGTCATACACCCAGTTTTCGACCGAATCGCCGACGGCACTCCAACCCATCACATTGGTAAACCGATTGGCAATCTCGGTTGCACCCGCATACCCTTGGG
>CANHPK010000054.1 GCA_947462525.1 Roseiflexaceae bacterium
AATGGGGTGAGCATGGTCCGCCAAGAACGTGGCGTTTGAGGGGTAGTAGGTGTCATGCGGGTACCTCTTGTGTCGCCGTGACGCCGGCCATCAGCAACCCGATGGTGTTGCGGTGTGCGTCAGCGCTCGGGATGTCGGCGATGATGCGACCATGGAACATGACCAGGATGCGATCGGCCAACGAAAGGATTTCGTCGAGTTCTGCCGATACGAGCAAAACTGCACTGCCGCTGTCGCGCTGCGCCACGATCTGGGTGTGAATGAATTCTATTGATCCGACATCAAGGCCGCGCGTTGGTTGTGCGGCGACAAGCAGCTTGAGCGGGCGCGCGAGTTCACGCGCGACGACGACTTTTTGTTGGTTACCACCGGACAACGTCGAAGCAAGTGCTTCGATACTGGGCGTGCGCACATCGAAGTTGTGCACCAGGGTTGTCGCTTGTGCATCAATTGCGTCTTTGTTGATGACATAATTGTGCGAAAACGGCTCGAGGTCATAGGTAGACAGGACCATGTTGTCTGCGATCGAATAACTCAATACCAGACCATGGTGATGGCGATCTTCGGGGATGTGCCCCATTCCCGCCGCTATTGCGACGTTGGTGCCGCGCCCACTCAGTTCTTCGTTGTGGAGGGTGATAGTACCGGAGCGTGGGATGGTCAGGCCGGTGATTGCTGCGACGAGTTCGGTTTGTCCGTTCCCTTGGACACCAGCAATACCCACGATTTCGCCTGTTCGCACCGAAAAAGACACATGGTTGACGGCTACGTTCCCACGATCATCGGTAACCGTCAGGTCATTGACCGCGAGCATGATCGCACCTGGCGTTGCAGGTGTTTTGTTGATGTGCAAGACCACATCACGACCCACCATCATGCCCGCGAGCGTTGCTTCGGTGGCTTGTGACGGCGTGGTAGAGCCGACGAGTTTGCCGCGTCGGAGCACACTGATACGGTCTGCCAAGGCAAGCACTTCACGCAGTTTGTGACTGATAAAGATGATAGATTTGCCTTGGTCCTTGAGGCGGCGGATAACCACAAACAAATCGTCTGCTTCTTGGGGCGTAAGCACCGCAGTCGGTTCGTCGAGGATCAGGATGTCGGCGCCACGATAGAGGGCTTTGACAATTTCGACCCGCTGTTGCACACCGACCGGTAGATCTTGGACGAGGGTGTGCACCGGGATGTCGAGCCCATATGTTTTGGCCAATGCAGCAATGTCTGCGCCGGCTTTGACGAGATCGAGCGAACCGTTTTTGGTGACTTCATTGCCGAGAATAATGTTCTCGGTCACCGTCAACGTCGGCACGAGCATGAAGTGTTGATGCACCATGCCTAACCCACGGCGAATGGCATCGTTTGCTCCATTTAGCTGCACAACAGTCCCGTGGAGCAGTATTTCACCGTCGTCGGGTCGGTACATTCCATAGAGCATATTCATCAATGTCGATTTGCCGGCACCGTTTTCGCCGAGGAAAGCGTGGATTTCGCCGGGTTCGAGGGTGAAACTCACTGCGTCGTTTGCCACAATCTCGGGGAACCGTTTGGTGAGATTGCGTACTTCGAGTACTGGTGTCATAGACAACTCCATTGATGCCGATATGGCTAGCATACCACACAGCTCGCACTTCTTTGGAAAAAGAAACACCCAGTCACGAATCATTTTGATTCGTGACTGGGTGTCGGCACGCTGCTTATGGAGTCGGATAGCCTGTAGGGACACGGGTTGTGGTTGCTGGCAACGGGTATGCTACTGTCGCAGTCGGGGTAAAGGCCGCAATGGCGGTGCTTGTCCGTGCTACAGCGGTTTGGGTCTGTGCGACAAGCAAGCGTGTAGCGGTCAATGTTTGGGCATAGAATGTCGGGCTGCGACGCGCCAACATGGTCCTGGTTGTGTAGAGCGGCGTGCGGGTCGACGTGTTGGTTCGTGTCGGGCTACGGAACGGTGTACTGGTGGGCAATGTCGGCGTGAGCGTCATCGTCTCGGTACGGGTGGCCGTGTGTGTCCGACTACTGGTAGGCGTTGGGGTGAGGGTTCGGGTCGCGGTATACGGGGTAATCCCTGGCATTGTCGGCGTTTGTGTGTTGGGGAACGGGGTACGCGTTGCCGCTGCGGTACCCGTTACCGATGCGGTTCGTGTGACAGTCATCGTGGCGCTCGGGACCGCGGTCGTACAGGCAGTTGATGTACGCCAGGCATCGATGAGGAGTTCGTTGATGCTGAGTTGGCCGTACCTTTCCTCATGCTGAACACGGATATAGCGGCCCTTGATCCCCTGGGGGAAACTGACGGTGTAGGATGCATCGCCGTGTGATCCGGGATAGCCGCATCCCATTGCGTCGTTGCACTTGATGTACTTCCACGCACTCGCCTGCGACTTCATCCATTCGATGTCGGTCGACGCCCCAAAGTCCACATCACTCATCAGCACAATTGCATCGCTCATATTGGTACGGAGCGTTGGATCGGTCATATCGAACAATATGATGTTCGCGATTTCGTATTGCTGGCCGAGATCAATCTTCCACCATGCGTTCATATTCGCGTTGGTGATTGCAACACCTGAGGTGTATCCCTCATCGTTCGGGAGCGTGTCGGTCGTGACCCCATCGATGGCACGATCGGCGGTGTACGCGCCCAAATGGTCCGAAATCTGTGCTACCGACATGCCGGTCAGAGGCAGATTGGTCGCTCCATCGTAGGTTTGCGGGCATGCGGTAGCAGTCGGTGTCGAGTAGGTTGTCCGTGAGGTAGCGTTCATAATCCGCACGACGTCGTGCGCATCAAGTGCTTTGTCGTAGAGCATCACATCGTCAACGAGCCCCATATACGCATCACTGGTGCTACCATCTGACGCGGTTGTCGAACCGATGGTGATTGGGCCCAAAATAGTCTTGGCAGGGACTGTCTTGGTTCCTCTGAGAACGCCGTCGGTGTAGAAGGAGAGAGTGGTGGTTGCGTTGTCATAACTGCAGAGGTAATGGTGCCACATGCTGTCTTCGCTCGAAGTTACAAACGATAGCCGTTGCGTTTGTGCGGGGTTTGCGGGATTTGGAACCCATGCACAGCTCATCGTTGGGTAACCGTCGTCATCGTACCGTTGTTCGATGACCATCCCTGCACCGGATGCATCACGACGCGCAATCATCGGTGTACCGCCGCTGTAGGCCACGATGTTGGTCCACATGCCGAGACTGAATCCATCGCTGGTGCGCTGAGCTGGAATGGTGAGGAGTGATTCGCCGCTGAACGACGCATAGGTGCCGTTGCGTGATTGTTCGTCGTTTTGAAAGAACGGACAGACCGACGTGGTCCCGTCGATACGGTTGTCACAGGTAAATGAACCTCTGTTCGGTGAATCCGACTGCATGGTTGTCCTGATGTACACGTCGGCAGTGTACTCGGAAGGGGCGACCGGGGTGAGGTTTTGCATCTCTGCGGTGGTCAGTATCCGTTTGACGACAGATATTTCGCCAATCTGACCGTCCAGACCTACCATCGTGTCGATGCGCCTGCCAATCGTGAGTGGCGCTGCAGGAATGGTCACGGGGTTGAGGACAACATCTTGGCCGATGATGGATCCATCGCGCCAGAGCGTGCGGATCCGCGACACCGGGTCGAAGCTGCATGCGTAGTCATGCCATGAGCGGTCGCGGTATGTGGTGGCGCTGACCAAGTCGTCGCCATAAAAACTGCAATACGGCCGGTTTTCTTTGTCGATACCGAGTACGAAGTAGCGCCGGATGGCACCCGCACTGCCCAAACTCAGCATCACATCATGACGGTCTACACTGGTACGCTTGAGGCTTGCCCGAGCAGTGAACGCAGAACCGGAAATGTTGACATTGGTGTTCGACACGAGTTCATCACCGTGTGCGTCGACAAAAGTAAGTGCAGGAAAGAGTCTGCCGTCTGGCGGTGCGTCTGGTCCGACGAGGTCTGCGACCGATGGGCAGCTCGCTGGATCCGGGCATCGGTATATCGTTGCCGAACCACGACTGGCAAATGTCGATGCTGAGACCACATTGGACATGCCATACCAGGCGATTTGGTTATCGGTGAGTCCCGATACGCGTGATACGTTGGTCATGGTGGGGAGCACAACTGATGTCTCGGTCGGAACGCGCGTCGGTGAGGGTTGTCCTGCGTTGCGCGGGGCGACGTGCAGGCCGAGTGCTCCTCCACCGGTATGAATATCAGTGATGCGATAGGTACTATTGATTCCTGCCAGGGCATTCAGGTTTGCGCGTGTGTACTCGCCCCATGCGAATGCTACTCCAGCCGCATTGAGTGCGAGACTGTGCCGTTCTCCTGCTGCTATTGCAACGATGTTTTGGGCCGCAAATGCTGGGATGTCTGTCTGATGGACATCGTTGACGTCCGCACCCCAGCTGACCAACCGACCATTGGCTTGGAGTGCCATGATGTGATAATCGCCTGCAGCGATTTCGATGACAGTGTTGAGGGGGGCGGGGATGTTTTGTACCCCTTCTTCGCTGGTAGTTGCATAGACACGTACGGTACCGTCGGTGCGTAGGATGGTTGCGAAATCTCGCCCGGCTGCGATGTGTTTAGTGTCAGTCAGCACCGGAAGGGTAAGCAGATTAGACCATACGCGTCCATCCAGCGTTTGAATGAGCATATGTGTGCCGCGTACTGAGATTTCGGCAACGTTGCTCCGGAACGAAGCTGGTATTTCGGAGGTGATATCAGTTGTGGGGGTGCTCGCGCAATATATGTCGTCAATACACCGCTGCCACGCTTTGATGGTGCGATTTTGGAAGAGCATGACGCCTACGGTGCCGAGCGCAACCGAGTGGACGCTGCTTGTATCCCAATCTTGTGGTGGAGAGCCCGGGTCTGCCTCTGTCTGTACCGTTGTCGACAACGTACCGGAGGCGTTGAGTACGACATCCATACCCGCAGAGAGTTCGATCGCACTCACGGGGAGGGTCGAATGTATGGTAGCCGTCCCTTCGCGGATGGTGATAGCCTGCTCACCACTTGCAAATCGCGGTGCTGCGGTCGGTAGCAATGGCAGTGGCGCCGCTGTCTCGGTCAATGCAGGAAACGTTGGGGTTGGCACGGTACGTGCCCGTACGAGCATTGCACTAAATGTCGTGCCTGCAGAAATCTGGAAGGCGTTCGCATAGTCGATTGGGAGGTTTAGCTGCTGATCTGCATTCAATCCCCAACCGAGAATTTCGCCATCCAAGTTGAGCGCGAGGAGATGAGACTCACCGACTGCAATGGATTGGACTGGCTGTGCGGGTGTAGCACCCTGGTTTTCGGTGGTGTCGCCGATGACAATGACTTGTCCACTGCGAAGCAAGAGCACAGATGTGTCACCGCCTGCGGCAATATCAATGACATCAGTATATGCACCCACTTCGATTTGATTGACGTGATTGCGTCCCCATGCGATGACGGTGCCATTGCTCCGCAATGCAAGTGTGTGCCATGCACCAGCGGCGATTTTGACGACAGCACTCATCGGTGGTTGGACGAGTTGATCGAACGAATTATCGCCCCACGTCTGGACTGCACCGTTACTGAGGAGTGCAACGGAATGGCGTGCTCCTGCTGCAATTTGGATGATACGCGGCGCTTCGCGTAGTGCAGTGGTAGTCGGGCTGCGCGATAGGGTCGGGGTTCTGCTTCGACTTGCGGTTAATGTGCGCGTTGCTGTGAGTGATTTGGTAGCTGTTTGGGTCGATACACCGGGTATTGCAGTATCGGTGATTGTGGGTGTTTCGGTAGGTGTCGTGACAGGTGTGTTGGTCGGGGTGGCAGATGGATTCCCCTGGATCCATTCGGACGGGATGGTCAACTGGCCAGCATCGTTGTTGCCCCAGCCGACGACGGCTCCATTTGCCCGTAGTGCGAGTGTGTGGTTCGTGCCGGCTGCAAGCGCAACGATGCGAAAGGTGTCGGTAATGGCACGAGCTTGCGACAGACTGGGCGGTACTGAAGACTGCCCATATTGATTGTCGCCCCAAGCCAGCACAGCACCATCGGTACGCAATACACTGACATGACGTGCACCGCTCACGACCTGATAGAGTGGTTCTTCTGCCGCAGCGGGGATATTTGTCAAGCGTGGATCTGCTCCCCAAATGGAAAGGTACCCTGCAGTTTGGTATTTGGGGGCCATGCGGATTGGCATGCTGAATGTCGTGTCGCGGGTGGGAACGGTTGTCGGTGCGTCAGGCAGCGCAATCGCCAATGCATAACTGTGACTGGGTGACCCAATCAATGCATGGTATGCAACGGGAATGTTTGCCGGTATACGAGCACCGGCATTACTGTATGTACGGGCTGGTCGATTCGCGCGGCTCAGCAGCACCCCCCATTTGGTCTGGCTGAGTGATTGGAGCCGTTCCATTGCAGGGACGACGAGGCATGGGCAACCGGCGGTCGATGCACTGATTTTTGTTGCGCTGTCGGTCGGATTGAGTGCAGCGACGCCGGGTCCAAACACCACGAGCTCGCCGTCGCTCCGCAATGCGCCATACAGAGTCCCACTGGCATAGATGCGTTGGACGCTTCCTGAGACACGGGCGGGGATAACGATGGACTTGCCCCATCGGTAGAGCGCTCCATCACTGCCGAGGGCAAATGAGCTATCAGAGCCTGCTGCAATGGATACAATCGTTTTGCCGGTGAAGTCTGGTACCGCGGACCGCTGTGTGGTGTCTCCGTAGACAAAGACTTTGCCGTCGTTGCCTAGGAGGACCGTGTGTTGATTACCCGTTGCCATTTGGGCGATGTTGGTCAATCGACCACCAACCGGTGCGGTACGGGCAGATGCCTGACCCCATAGTACGACCGAACCATCGCTCTTGAGCGCAGCACTGTGGGCTGTCCCTACTGCAACCTGTACGACGCCGGAGAGGCGCGGGATGGTGAGCTCGCCATTGATGTTCGTACCCCAGCCAATGACTGAACCCGCAGCAGTAACCGCGAGCGCATGATGTGCGCCCAGCGCGAGATTGGTAATTCCCGTATTGGCAATCGCTGGAATTGCGTTGAGCTTGTATGGTGCGGTAGCCCCCCACCCAATGACGGGTCCACTCGAGCCACGAGTTGGGAGTTCAGGCGTTGATAGACTAATCACGGGGGTGTTGGTGTTTGTCGGCGTATTCGTTGGGGTGAACGTCGCAGTAGGCGTGTATGTATATGTCGGTGTGAAGGTCGCGGTAGGGGTATGGGTAAAGGTAGAAGTCGGTGTGTGCGTCGCGGTCGGCGTGTTTGATGCAGTGTGTGTTGCGGTTGCCGTATCGGTGGGAAGCGGCGTGTTGGTCGGATACGGCGTCCGTGTGTTTGTCGGCAGTCCAAAGTTAAAATCTGTAGACGAAGCAGCCACATTGTTGACCAATGTTGCTCCCGTAGAACCCATGTTTGACACAAGTGAACTACTGAGGTTAATGACGCCCGCACTGGTCATTGCCACTGGCACTTGGATTTGACACGTGGTCAGAAAACTCAGACTTGCATTGGAAACGTTGATGATGCTTGTTCCTGTGGTTGCAGTAATACTCGCTCCGGCACATGTGGAGGTGTGTGTGCCGCTGACTTTGAGCGGGGCCGGCAACGTGAAGCGGAATTGAATCGCAGATGCGTTGCTTGCTGCGCTGGACCAATAATTTGAAAGCAATAACGTCAACGTTGTACTGCTGTAGACGAGTGCTTCGCCGAACTGTGCCTGTAAACTCAACGATTGGAACGAGGTAATGGTCTGCAATGTACGGGAGTACAAGCGCGACACGTTGGTCGTGGTGTGCGGAATCACAAACTGGGCGACGAGGCCGGTGTCGTGTGATGCTGCCGTTATGCCCGATGCAAACGCATCATTTGTCGCAGTGTAGAGATTCGCTGTTCCGTACGGTCCCGCATAGATGTTTGATAATGTGCCCGCAACGCCTTCTCGGAAACCGAGGATTTTGCGTGCAGTCTCTTCGATTGAATACACCGTTTTGAATGGCAGATTCACTGACGCACCGACACCATTATCGAACCCGCCGGGCATTGTGTCGCCACCCTTGGTGATTGTTATTGTTTGCGTCGGTGCCGATGCAGGAACGGTAACGGTGTATTTCTCTGTGAAAAATTGATTCGGAAAGATGTATGTTATCTCGCGTTCGATATTGTATGTATAACCCCCAACGGTAGCGGTGTAATCGATAATCGCATACCCACTGCCGGATCCGGACTCGGTAAGAGATGCAGAACCATTGATGACCCGAATAGTCTTGGACGTCCAGTTGATTCCTCGTGAACC
>CANHPK010000055.1 GCA_947462525.1 Roseiflexaceae bacterium
CTTTCGTTTGGTTTGAGCACTTCAACGAAACCACAGAGTGACCTTTGTGTCAATCCGGCGAATTTACACCACGTCTAAAGACATTATCATCAGTTATCAGTTATCAGTTATCAGAGGGCAGAGGGCAGAGGGCAGAGGGCAGGATTCAGATTTCTCCCACACCACATGCAGTCATCTCCGTTCCCAGAGCAACTTCTCACGAGAACCAGCAACTTCAAATCCCTACTAACTGATACCTACTATCTACTATCTACTAACTGATAACTAACTAGTTCTCATCTTCCCAACGCGACATAGCTCGATTCGATGCCCAATGTTTCTTCTGTACTGAGGGCAAATGTCACATAGTGGTCATAATCAGGACTTTTTGCGCCTTGCAACGCAACGCCGTTTTCACGCATTATGATACGGTCATTTACCACTACCACCACACCCAACTCCATATCATAGTGCGCTGCGGTCAACGCCGCCATGAACATACCATCGCTGTCGGTAGTTGTACGCACGAGTGCGGCATCGACGTCGTCCTCTGAGAGGTCATTGACGTCGTACTCGGGAGCAAAGAAGTATACCGTTGCATCCTCGAGACTAAACGACCGACTGTTGCGTGGGAACACTGATAGTCGCCCCTGTACCCATGCAGTGGGGTACTGACGAACTTCGCGCTGCAACGCAACAGGAGGGGCATCGTCGCAGCCGGGTTTCGGATTCTTCAACGCATCATCGATAATGCTGGTTGCTTCGTTCACCGCAACTGCATAGTTCATTTGGCCGGGGGAATCCATTTGGTCTGGTTGACCCCAGAACGGAACGCCGATCAACTCATTTTTGCTATTGACGAGTGCGCCACCAGAATTCCCGTGACCAATGATTGCAGTAATCTTGATGGCAGCGTGTGGACCATTGACGGTGGCATCACCGTTGCCAAATTTCACCAAACCTGCGATTTTGCCATCGGTGACAGTCAATGTCGATCCGCCAAACGCGGGATAGCCGACCGCACGCACCGCGTCCTCAATTGCAGGACTCCCCGCTTGTATCGTCATTGCCGGTAGATTGAGACATTCAGTGGGCGATGCACCGGTTTTGGTGCGCACAATCTGCAGCACCGCCAAATCGGCATCTGCCTTGGTCGCCACAACCTGGGCATAATACTTGAACTCCGGCGGTGACCCATAGCTCGAGGTCATGTGTACCTCGAGCATTTTGTCGGGATTGCTGAATTCTTTGGTCTGCGTATCTGCCACACAATGAAAATTGGTCAGGATGATTCCTTGTGGGTCGATGATGGAGCCTGTGCACGATCCACTATAGAGATACTGATCATCCAAAATACCCAACTTCACCACACTCGGGGCAATATCGGTCACCGACGCAAAATCGCCGGTTGCATAGGGGAGCTCGGCTTCTGTCGTTGCACAGCCTGCCAGCGTTATCAATATGACCAGTGGCAGCAGCAGCCTGCGCACCATGTGATTAGCGGTTTGTCGTGTAGCCATCGAGCACCTCCTCAAACCCATCTTCTGCCTGCCACAATGCGCTACTCACCTGGGCACTGATTGCGTGGTGCCGTGCTGGGGTGCGCACAGGCCAGGTGCGATTGCTCAGCAACGCCCAACAATATCCACGTACAGGCACAATCGCAACCACCGGCCCCGTAAACCCCGTGTGCGCTGCCGTTGCATCGACCGCCGCCCCCATAAATGTGTCACGCGCGACCATCCACCCCAATCCACAACCCAACTGTCCCGCGGGACTCTGGTTCGTGACCGCCGTCTGCGCCAACGCGCGTGGGATCCCCCATGGCGACGTCCCGTTCAGGGTCGCGAGCCAGCCCTGCCCGAAGCGGATGGCGTCGCCGACTGGCCCAAAGAGCCCCGCATGCCCACTGACCCCACCCAACACGGCGGTGCTCTCGTCGTGGACGGTCCCATGCACCACGCCGCGGATCGGGTCGCGTTCGGTAGGCGGGATCTGCGTCCACAGGGTCATCGGCGGGTTGAACTGTGTCTGGAGCATCTGCGCCGGTTCAAGCACCAACACCCGTAACGCATCGGCCAATGCCTTGCCCGTGACCGCGCTGATGACCCGCCCCAGCAACAACGAGTTCACGTTGGCATAGGCCACCTGCGTACCCGGTGGGTTGCTGGGGAGCGTGGCCAAAACCGTCTGCCACAACGCATCTGCACCCTGTTGCGCAGCCGTCGACAAGCGCACATCGAGGCCCGCGGTATGGGTCAACAGATGCGCAATCGTCACCGCTGTCGCCCGGGTCGGCACAAACCTGGCAACGGGATCTTGCAGTGCCATACGCCCCGTGGCAATCAGTCGCAGTGCAGCAGTCGCACAGACGATTTTGGTGAGCGACGCCCAGTCATACAGGGTCTCGATGGTCACCGCAGGGGTGTGCGCGTCGTATTGGTGAAAGCCATAGGCGCGCTGTCGCATCGACCCATCGGGCATGCCCACGGCATGTACTGCACCAGGGAAGACCCCCTGCGCGACCCCGGCGTTCATCATCGTTGCTATCGCAGCACGAGCCATCATGGCGTCGGCGCACACGCCGGTCGCGCCGTCAACCACCCACCGGCACTGACATTCACCCCGTTTGCCTCACCGGTACCGGTCGGGTTGTTTTTGGGGTGGTACGGCCCCGTGGCGGCATTCCACCAATTGGTGCGCGCGTCCAAACCGACATTACTGACGACGACACGCGGTGGCCCGTACACCACACGGTGCCCCGAAAAGACACTCTGGCGCACGGTCACACCAATCCCGGGCACCGATGGACCGGCGCTGTCGATACGCAAGGCGGTATCACCGCCGTGGAAGGTCGTGCACTGGACTGCTCCCGTAATCGTCCCACCGTTCAGCAAGACCACATTGGTCCCGCTCGTCCCGACCAGATTTGCGCCGGTCATGTCGAACTGGAGCTGCGACAGTGCACCCGTCTGGTCGACTGCTATCTGCGTGCCGCTGCCACCGCTGTTGGGACCTATTCGGCTCGCCTCGACCAAGATGCTGCCGTTTGCCGTGTAGGTCGTATCGATCATCGCGCCAAAGGCGACATCGTTGTCCCGGAGCGTGCTTTTTTGGAGCGAAAACACTGCATCGGTGAGACGAATATGACCACGGTTGTTTTTGAGTTCACTATCTGCGATGCGCAGTGTCCCGATCTCGACCGACATCAACGTCCCCGCTGCGCCACCGTTGGTGATAACGCTATCATTGACCGTCATCACGCCGTCTTCGCGCACATACACCCCACCCCAAGGTTGCGCTGTCTCGTTTGCATTGGTCAAAGAGACGGGCTGCGCCTTGGTGCCGTTCAAACGGAAGGTACCATCGACATATATCGACACACCGGCCGACATTTTGATGGTTGTATTGGGCTCGACGATGAGTTGTGAACCAGCAGGAATCAATATATCTTTGGTAACCGCGCGCAACCCGCTCCACGATACCGAGCCGCTGACGACATCAAACGGCGGAACCGTGGCAGTCGGTACGACCGTCGGCTCGGCAGTTGCATCTACAATGACTTGTTCTGTCGCAAAGACCTCAGGCGTCGCCGTCGCGGCATCAAACATCGGATCTGGGATCGGTGTGGGTTCAGCGAATGATTCGTCCGGAGTAGCCTTCGCATCAGGATACCCATAATCAGGCGTCGGATTATAGTCTAGGTCAGCGGGTATTGTTGCTTCGGTGTTATCGGGTGGTGGGATAACTTCGGTCGCCCATACTTCCTGAGTCGGTTCGATGTATTCCATCGTTGCGGTGGGGACTTCTTCTGCTTCTTCGAGCGGGGCTTCGTCTTCGTAGCCTGCGGGGGTCAACAATAAATAATCGGTGCTAATCCGCGGTCGTTTGCCGATAGATGTCGCCGTCGGCGCTGGATTTGCCGATTGATCGGTACCTTCTGCAGGCACATCACCTTCGGTCGTCGGTACAAGCGCTGCATTCCCCTCTGGAGTAGGCAACACCGTCCCTTCGGCAGGTGTCGGCAGCGGCGTACCCGCAGCAGCATCAGGCACCGCTGGTGTTGCAGTGCCGTCGGTTGTAGCAACAGTGGACGGTGCCCAATCAATCCCACGAATCCCAAAAAACGCAGCTGCAGCCAATACTGCAACCACGGCTCCTGCGAGCAATATTTTGTCGATGAGACTATCATTCATCGCGCAAGCCTTTGCGTCAATCACAAAAAATTATAATACTGCTAGTGTACCATATGCCGTTTCTCCCCCTTTCTCGTACCTCTTGACAAAGTCGAACTTTTGTTCTAAAATCCCCCTATGTCAGACACCACCCTGACACGACCGTCCGCAAATACGAGAGCGCCCACGTGGCAGCCAAACAGGAGCACGAGCATGGCAAAAGCAACATCCGACAAAACAGCCGCACAAGCCGCCCAGGCAGGCGCACTGGCCAACAGTTCCGAAAAGGAAAAAGCGTTGGCAACGGCAATGAGTCAAATAGATCGCAAATACGGCAAAGGGTCCATCATGAAGATGGGCGAAGGCAGCAACAAACTGACCATTGACGTTATCCCAACGGGCTCTATCGCACTCGACATCGCCCTCGGTGCCGGTGGCGTTCCCCGTGGTCGTGTCGTCGAGATATATGGACCCGAGTCGAGCGGCAAAACCACCTTGGCGCAGCACATCGTCGCTGAAGCCCAACGCATGGGTGGCACTGCGGCATTCATCGACGCCGAACATGCATTCGACCCCGCCTATGCAGCCCGTTGCGGTGTCAATATCGATGCATTGCTGGTGTCACAACCCGATTTCGGTGAGCAAGCCCTCGAAATCTGCGAAACACTGGTGCGTTCCAACGCGGTCGACGTCATCATCATCGACTCTGTGGCCGCACTCGTCCCCCGTGCCGAAATCGAAGGCGATATGGGTGATTCACTACCCGGTTTGCAGGCCCGTCTGATGAGCCAAGCACTGCGTAAGTTATCTGGTGCAATCAGCAAATCCAAAACCGTGGTCATCTTCCTCAATCAGCTCCGTATGAAGATCGGCGTCATGTTCGGCTCGCCCGAGACAACCACCGGCGGTCAAGCGCTCAAATTCTACGCATCGGTCCGGCTCGACATCCGCCGCATCGAGACCCTCAAGAGTGGCACTGATCCGATTGGTAGCCGCGTGCGGGTCAAAGTCGTCAAAAACAAAATCGCACCGCCGTTCCGCCAAGCCGAATTCGACATCATGGCCAACGAAGGCATCTCCCGCGCGGGATGCATCCTCGACATGGCGACCGAGATGGAGTTGGTCCGCAAGAGCGGTGCATGGTTCTATCTCGGCGAAGACCGGCTCGGTCAGGGCCGCGAGAACGCCAAGCAGTTCCTCGCCGAAAACCCACACCTTCTCGACGAAGTCGAACGCCAAATCAAGGCCACCGCGATGGACCGTGGCACCATGGGCGCTGCCAAGGTCGTCCCCACCGAAGAAGACGGCGATGCATTCTTCGAAGAAGAATAACCCCAACCCACGGCCAGGCGCGGTCACCGCGATCCGAGCTCAAGTACGCCAGAGCCAACGCGTGTCTATCGACATCGATGGCGAATTCGCAATCGGCGTATCGCTCGACACACTGGCTCACGAAGGTATCTTCGTGGGCCAGCACCTTGACCAGCAACACATTGATCGCCTCGTCGCGAGCGACAACTACGACCGTGCCAAACAATCGGCCCTGCGCCTGCTCGAAATACGGCCACGGAGCCTCCGTGAATTGACCGATCGTCTGCGCCAAAAAGCCTACGACACCACAACCATCAGCGCGGTCTGTGCACGCCTCACCGAGGCAGGGCTCATCGATGACCACGCCTTTGCGACCTATCTCGTCGAACAACGCCTCCGCACTGCGAGCCGCGGCAGCGGTGCTATTCAACGAGACCTCTACAAACACGGCATCACCAAAGACGCCATCTCTACCCTCTCGCAACAGCACGATATCGGCACATCCGACGCCGATCATGCACTCCTGTATGCACGCAAGCTCGCCAATCGCCTGCGCGGCCTCGACAAAGCAACCTACACGCGGCGCCTCAGTGGAGTGTTGCTCCGGCGTGGCTACCCCATGAGCGCAGTCCGTGCCGCCATCCAGACATGCTGGGCAGAACGCACCGAGCACACCGAAGCACCACCCGATTCCGACCCCGAAGACCGCTGACCGGTTTGCGTCCACCGCGAATCTCCGTCACAATAGACCTATACATCAATTGTTGGAGCGCATCATGCCAGATATTCAATTCCTTGGCCACGCATGCTTTCGGATCCGCGGGCGCGATGGCGTGGTACTGATGGACCCCGTTGATCGCACCAGTGGGTACGACATCGGCAAACCTACCGCCTCGATTGTGACGGTCAGCCACCCCCACGACGACCACAACAACACGAGCGTGGTAAAGCCCCTCAAAGAATCCCTCAATATCTTCACCGGGCCCGGCGAATACGAGGTGGGCGGTATCTTGGTGACCGGCGTACGTACCTACCACGACAAAAAGAAGGGTGCCGAATTCGGCAATAACACCGTTTTCGTCGCGCACATCGACGATGTCGCCTTTGCACATCTCGGTGATTTGGCACACGAGCTTACTGCCGCCCAAGTCGAAGAAATCGGCGATATCGACGTACTCTTTCTCCCCGTCGGCGGCAACGAATCGCTGAACGCCAACGATGCGTCCGCAATTATTGCCCAACTCGAGCCACGCATCGTCATCCCCATGCACTACGCCGGCGATCAAGCAGTCATGGACAATCCGCTCGACAGCATCGACCGCTTTCTCCAGGCACATAGCATCAAAGAACCCGTGTTCGAGGACAAGCTGACCGTCACCGCAGCCAATCTGCCACCCGCCGGTGGATCGGCCAAAATCGTCCTCCTTAAACCTACCGCAAGCGCGTGATATTCGAACGGGTGTGTTAGAATAGAACGACCGCACATGCACGGTCAGATGAACGTACATTCGAGGGGAAGTCAGCTTCCCCTCGGTTCTGTTATGTACAGGCGAGAGGAGCGCCACAACAACATGACCAAATACATCTTCGTGACCGGTGGCGTCGCTTCGTCTGTCGGCAAGGGCATCACCGTCGCATCGATTGGGCGACTCCTAAAGAGCCGTGGCATCAAGGTATCGGTACAGAAACTCGACCCCTATATCAATGTCGACCCCGGCACCATGTCACCGTATCAACATGGGGAAGTGTTCGTCACCGATGACGGTGCCGAAACAGATCTAGACCTCGGGCACTATGAACGATTCATCGACGAAAATCTGACCCGTGCCAGCAACGTTACTACCGGCCAAATCTACTCTTCGGTCATCCAAAAAGAACGCCGTGGCGACTACCTCGGCGGCACGATTCAAGTCATCCCACACATCACCAACGAAATCAAAAGTCATATTTTTGCGGTCACACGCCAGACAAATGCCGATATCGTCATTGTCGAAATCGGTGGGACCGTCGGCGACATCGAAGGCCTACCCTACCTCGAAGCTATCCGTCAAATGCGCAAAGACGTCGGCCGTGAAAATGTCTTGTACATTCATGTTACTCTGTTGCCCCACATCGGCGCAACGGGCGAAGTCAAGACCAAACCCACGCAACACTCGGTCATGGAGCTCCGCCGCGTCGGCATCACCGCCGATGTGATCTGCTGTCGCGCCGACCACCACATCACCGACGAAATCCGCGACAAAATAGCATCGTTCGCCGATGTCGACCGCGAAGCCGTTATCCCGCTCGAAACCTGCAGCACTATTTATGCCGTACCACTCATGCTCGAAGGGTACGGCCTCGGCGACTTCATCATGAAGCGCTTTGGATTGGGCTCTATTTCACCCGATCTGGAGAGTTGGAATCAACTGGTCGATCGAATTAATTCACCCAAAACAAGCATCACAATAGCCCTCGTCGGCAAATACGTCGAACTGCACGATGCGTATTTGAGTGTGGTAGAAGCACTCGGACATGCCGGCATTCACCACCAGACCAAAGTCGAGGTACGCTGGATTTCGTCCGAAAAACTCAACCGCGACACCATCGACGAACAGCTGACTGGAGTGAGTGGCATTATCGTACCCGGTGGATTCGGCGACCGTGGCATTGAAGGAAAAATACTCGCCGCAGACTACGCACGAGTCAACAGCATCCCCTACTTTGGTCTCTGTCTTGGCATGCA
>CANHPK010000056.1 GCA_947462525.1 Roseiflexaceae bacterium
TCGCCCGGTAGATTGTTCTCGGCTTTGGATGTTTTGGGCAGGTATTTGGCCGACACTTCGAGCTGCAACCCAGCTCGGCGATACTGCTGCTGGGCGTTTTGGACCGTGTCGAACCCGGTGTAGGACATTCCGGTGGCAGAAGGAATGGCAAATGCCGGGGCGAGTGAGTGACCATTTGTACCGTACGGTTGTTCCGGCAGCGGTGTGTGCGTGAACTCAAGCGAGTCGAGCGTCGAAATGAGCACGGTGATGTCGACCGTACTCGGTGTGTGGATGACGATCCAGCCCAGTGCAGTGGCCAGGTCAATCATCCCTGGCAAGAGTGTCACCCGGTCGAGCACGTACTGCGCCAGGCTCGGGTGTGGCAGCAGCTGTGCGGTGTTGGTCAGATGGTCGCGTAGGAAGTGGTCGGGAACGCCGCCGCGGTGGACGGTTTGCAATGCGGCCATGAGGGCATGCGCGGGGTTTTCACATGATGTGTGTGTGAACGCAGCCACAGATGCGAGCAGTGTCGGGTCGTTGGCATGTGTCCGGAGGTGATATTCGACCTGTGCCAAAAGCGCACCACGTGCATCGATCTGGGCTATCTGACGTTTGATATGCTGGCATTCAGCAATGTGCTGTACGACACCCGAATGCCGCATGAACGCCGCTGCAAGGTGTGAAATTGCTGTCTGGAGCGCATTGCTGTGTGGTCGCTGTGGCACTGCGGTGGGGGCGGGTGCAGGGATGGGTTCCAGCGCGGGGAGCGGTGCGACGGCGGGGAACCCATAGTGCGCCAGCAACGCTGTACACGACGATTCGGCCGCGGTATAGCGCTCCTGTGCAGCAGTCAACGCTGCAGACCATTCGGCCAACTGCGCTACGACGCCGGAGTGTGAGAGCGCCGCGCGTTGTACCAGCAACGCACAGAGCGATGTGTGCGGTTCTAAGGGGGCCACTGCCTACTTCCCCGTCGCCATGGCATTGTTGATGGCGAGCTCGATCATCTCTGGGTTGCTCCCTGCAAAGAACATATATGCACCTTCTTCGATGCCCGAATACCCAGCAGCGCGCAGTGTCGACCGATACTGCGCAGGCATGCGCGAACTGATGGTGCGCAGGTAGTTGGCCCACTTCTCGCGCGTGCCGACGAATTCTGTGCCATCATTGACACCCGCCCAACGCGTCTTGATGGCACTACCGGTTGCACCGGCCATGTCACCGTCTGCGCCGATGTAGACACTCGACAACAGGACGTTGCCGTAGTTCGTGCTGAGCGAAGTGAGCTTTTGGAACGGTACTTTGGGGTCCTTGTCGTCGTTATTTGCACCATCGGTGATGTGCATGACATATGGTGGGTGACTGTCTTGATAGTGGTGAATGGTTTTGCTCAGCAGGCGATACACATGCTCGAGTGCTTGGGTGGTGTGCGTCTCGCCTTCGTTGTTGTTTGGTCCCATCGAGATTGTTTTGTTGTCAGTGGTGAACTGGGCGAACGATTCGCTGATTAGTGGCCAGTAGCTTAACGGGGCTATGCCGTGTTTGATGAGGTCATCGTGCATTGCATCGCCGGTACTGGTGGGCAACAAACGGTCAAAGCGCAGCATGCTGGCGCTGCGCGTGTGATAGCCTACGACGGCGATGTGATACCGTGGCGAAATCATGTTGCCGCTGACAATCGACCGTTGGGTCAGACCGCGGATGACCTTGCCTATGATGTCGGCGGCCACTTTGATGCGCTTGGGGGCCGAATCGTCCTGCGTTTGCAGGGTGTTGTAGGTGAACATCGATCTGCTCAGGTCGAGCAAAAAGACCAGCAATGTCGGATGTTCACTATTGGCTGGGCGCTGATACGCCGTGGGTCGGACGGTGAGTGCAGTCTCTTCGACCGTTTCGATTTCGGGGACAACTGGCGGCGCTGGTGGTGGGATAACGATGAGCGTCTGAAAGACTGCATCCCAGGCACGGATTTCGGGCACTTTGGCGAGTTCGGTCGCTTCGAATGCACGGTGCAGAATCTGCGCTGCGCTGCTGTCGAACGATTTCATCGCACCTAACAGCGCAGTGATTTTGGCGGGTGCGGGTGTCAGATTACGCGATTCGATATCAATCTGGCTGAAGTAGGTATCGACCCCCGATATCTGCAGGATCTGCGGGTTGTTGATACTCAGCAGCTCTGCCAAAAAAATGGCGGTTGCAAAGCGATCGGCGTGCGGATCCCAGGACGAATACGTCGACGAGAACCGATAGCCCGCCGTGCCCGATCCTGTTTCGAAGACCAAAGGTGGTTGTTGCAGGCTGTTGTGATACATGTCTTCGATGTCGATGATGACGACCGTGCGCTTGTCGAGATCGAGCAACACGTTCGATGCCGCGATGTCGCCGTGGGCGAAGCCGCGCTGTTCGAGCAACCCTACGGACTGAAAGAAGTTCTGGGCGATCTCGAACTGTTGGTCGGTGCTGATCGTAATACGCTTTTGGCGGATGTTCTCGCGCACTTCGGCCAGTTTGGGGAAGTCGAACCAAGGCATCAGAATAGCGTGATTGAGGTACATATTTTCTTTGTTTTTGAAGAGCTCGCTGTCATCCTCGCGGCAGATAAAGACACGGTCCTTGACCCACGACAACCCCGGGATGTCGAGCAACTGCTGTTGGATGAAGGTGAAGCTCTCTTTGGTGTAACTGTTTTGGAATTCGGGTTTGAACACTTTGAGGGCGAAAAACGTTCTCTTGGTTTTGTGGCGCAACTTATAGACCGAAGCACGCCCGCCGGTTGCATTGACGAACACTTCCTCAGGCCAGAAGGGGTCTGCGGTGAAGGTGTATGATTCGCCACGGATGGTGAGGGTGGTTTTGAGCGAGATGGCAGACATTAGGCGTGTCCTTCCTTGGTTGGTAGTGTACGAATGGCGTTGAAAGCAGGTTCGAGAAAGATGTTCCACAGAACGAGTATTTTTGTTCCTTTGCCCTCTGAAACTTCGCTCTTTTCGAGGGCGTCGATGAGCGTCTGGAGGGCAGCTTTTTCCGTACCAAAAAACGAAATAAACGGCGCCGATGCGTCTTTGAACAGCTCTTTTGCATCGTCAACGGCCCAGAAACCCGCTAAGCGAAAGCGCTTCTTTTTGTTTGCAGGGTCAATCGTGAATCCCCCCACGTCGTCAGTGTCGGTAACTAATGCATTGAGGAGCACGGGCATCCGTGTTGCGAACGTGTCGGGTTTGCGGTCGAGAATTTGAGCGGCGCGGATGCAGAAAAACGTCAAGGCAAACTGAATAGCTGCAGGAGACGCAGTGGTCGTGCAGGCTTTCAGATGGGTGAACACTTTTTCGACTGCAGTACGCTGGGCCCTCTTTTTGTCATCTGGTTTGCTCGCCCAATACCGCTCGAGCTCTTGATACCCCGGTGAGCGCTGGAACGCAGCGATGGCTGCTTCGACATCCGTTGAGTGGTGTGCAGTGCTGGGAACGGGGATGTCCGGCTCTGCTTCGACATCCACGGGTGCAGGCATAGAGATTGGTGGAACTGAGGTACGTTGGGGTGCCTTCTTGATGACTGCGATATCAGCTTCGAGGCGGTCGATAACGTTGTCGAGCTTGGCGATCAGTTCGTTTTGGGCGTACAGCTGTTTTTCGAGGGCATCGATGTGCAACTGCTGATCTGAGACCTTCGTACTGAGCGCATCGATGCGTGCAGCGAGTTCCTGAGTCTGTGTCGTGAGTGCCTGCTGCTGCGCAGCATCGAGTGCGGTCAGTATTTGTACGACGTCTTTTTCGAATGCCTGCGCATCGAATGTGGGTGGCATACTCTGCTCCAATACAATCGGGGAACGTTCTTCCTGCGTGGCACGCTCATTGTACCGCAGTCGTTCGTAATACGTCTACTTCAATCTTCCATTCGTGCCATACGTGCGATTGTGACGAGAGGGATTTGTGTGCTATTTACAGCTACCATCTCGGTCCATCCTGGTGAGATGCTTCCAAACGATTATTGGTGTGACGCAAAAAACAGTTCAATTGCGTCTGTCTACGCGAAAATTGTCGTTGTCCGTTCGTTTGCAGATGATGGTCTTGAAGCGAATCACAATCGAAATTCATAATTCATAATTCATAATTCAATTACCCCCTACCAACTCGTCACATCGCCCACCCCAAACTCACGAATGCCGTATTCGTCGCTGATGACGTCTGCTGCGTTGGGTTCGGCCCCTATAAGGGTGCTGAGCTCTGCCACAAGCGCAGGCGCAATACCCGTCACCCCGGCACCGGGGTTGTCGATCACATACACGCCGATTGCCTGGTCATTGCGGAACGCCACAATCATCGTCACCCCGCGGGTATAGCGATAGACGTCGGTCGTGCTGGTAGATGTCCGGTCAGGGCGCGATGCCCAGTCTGCAAGCAACGCGTCGACCTGTGCTTTGGAAGCGCCGAGCATCATGCGCGCAGGAGTGACCGCGACCGCCGTCGCGATTGCCGTGGGTGTGCGGTCGGAGCCAAAGGGAACAACAATAATCGTTGGCTCCGAAGCACGCGGTGCTGGTGGTGTGCAGCTCACGAGGAGAATCACCGCAGTGGTGAGAATGACCGTTTGCACAGGGAGAAAACGCACAGTATGCAATCCTTTTCGGTGTACTGCAATGCTGTTCGCACTGCGCTGCCATGCCGATTAGGCGGCAGCGTTCTCGGGCGTTTGCTGCGCCTCGCGTTGCATGATCCACACCGCGTGTGCGCCTTCGCTGTTGAATGCCTTCACCGTGCCCAGCTTCTCGTAGCCGCTCCGGACGAGGTGCTGGCTCTGCCATGCGTGGGCTTTGCGGGGCACGTATACCAACAACCACAGCGTGAGGATACCCGTCGATAGCCACATAATTCCCTGCAAAACGACAATGAGGACGGAGCTCAACCACGTGATTTTGGTGGTATCGACTGCGCCCACGAGCTCGGTGACACTCAGCCACAGAAAAACCACCGTGCTGATGGCGAAGCTGCCACTGAGTGCCCGAGACCAGAGTTGCTTCTGGAGCAACCACGCAACCGAAAAGAAGAACGCGAACCAGCTCCAGCCGGCTTTGAGAGCGACGGTCTTGCCAGCGGGGTGGCGAAACAGGGTAAACGTGTGCATGCATCTGACTTTCTGCATCAATAAAAGCGCGCGAGTACAACGAAAAGGCAGGGGTATTTGTTGCAGTATAACGTGATTGCGAAGAACAAGATACCGCGTGCCAAGACATTTTTGGGCTACACGTTTGGTATGTGTACAATAGCGAACACAAGATATAACACACACCACCAAAGGACCGTGCATGCCAGCCAGCCCATTGACCGCCCTCGTCGATCGCTTTGTCGGTGCCAATGAATTCACCGGCGCGGCCGTGGTCGCCTATCACCGCGGCGCACTGGTGCGCGAATACTATGCGGGCAACGCGGCACCGGGCATACCAGCAACAGCCGACACCATCTGGCCGCTGGCGTCGATATCCAAGGTCTATTCGGCCGCGACGATGATGCGCCTGGTTGAGCTGGGTGAAGTGACGCTCAACACCCGCGCCAATAGCATCCTCACCGCATTGACGGGCGCGGGCCGTGATGACATCCGCGTGCGTCACCTGTTGACGCATACCGCCGGCCTGATGTACGAATCGCCCGCTATGGCCGAGCGCCTGCGCAATCACACGTCGCTGGCCGACATGCTCGACGAGGCGCTCGAATCGCAGCCGCTGTTTGCCGCCGGCTCCCAGCTGAGTTATAGCGACTATCACTGGCTGATTTTGGCCGAGATGGCATTGCTGCGCACCGGCAAATCGTTTTCGACCCTGATGAATGAGTTGATTCTGCAGCCGATGGGCCTGTCCAAAACATACTTCCCCGTCGGCACAACCGGTCCCATTGCCTATGTGCGCGGCGCGCTGGCCGAGGGGTCGTCGGGCGATATGTACAACTCGGACTACGGCCATGGTCTCGCCCACCCAGCATTCGGGGTGGTGGCCAGCGCCCGCGACGTGGCGCGCTTTGCCCTGCACTTCATGCCCAAGGGACCACGCGTGCTGAGCGATGCGACGGTGTGGGCGATGACGCACGATCAGACTGCGGGTGTGCCCGGTGCATACCCGGTGATCAGTGGCATCGGTGCCAATCCGCGCCAAGCCTGGGGCGTCGGTTGGGCCCTGCAGACCGCGAGCACGCCGGCACTGTTCTCTGAGTTGCTGAGCTTCGACACCTTTGGCCACCACGGCGCCAGCGGGTGCCAAGTGATGGCCGACCCGAAGCAGGAGTTGGTCGTCGTGACACTCACCAACACCCATCTGAATACCGGGATTGATCGCTGGTACGAGCGCCTGCAGGCTATTGCGGCGTGTACGATTGCAGAGGTCGTCGGCTAAGATGTTTTGTCTGTCAGGCGCGACCAATGTGCGATCGGACGTCCGCTGCTGCGCATGGCTTCGTCGCTGCGGCGTGGCCAGCCAGCGGGCGAATCCTCCCAGGCTTCTTGGCGGCCATAGACGGTGCGATCGAGCATGAGATAGCTACTGCCCAGGATTTCGTCGCCGCGGTCGGTGGTCCAATACGTCTCGAACACACGATTGCCCTGGCGCAGGTAGCAGACCGTCATGCCGAAGTGGCCGTCGTTGATGAGTGCCAGTGCAGAAGAAGCAGGTACGGCGTACCACGGCAACTCCCAGCCCATGAACGCGCGGTAGGCGTCAGTCTCGGCGAAGGGACCCTCACACAGCACGGCGACGGTCACATCGCGCGAGTGCAAAAACGTCAGATCGTGGATTTGGTTGGTAAAGAGCGTACAGCCCGGGCATTGTTCGGCGGTCGATTTGCCGGCGTGCCACATGTGATAGCTGGCAAAGAGCATGTTACGCCCCTCGAACACGTCGATGAAGGGCATCAGGCCGTTCGGTCCGTGGACAGGGGTTTGACCCTCGATTTCGACCATGGGTAAGCGGCGACGGGCGGCAGCAATGGCGTCGCCTTCACGGGTGTGGGCTTTTTCGCGCACACGCAGGGCATCGATCTGTGCTTGCCAGGTGGCCCGGTCGACGATGGGCGGGATGGCGTGGTCGTTGGTCATGTTTGTATGCTCCCTCGTGTGTTTTGGGAAGTATACTGTAGCGCGTACTGCGCCGCTGCCATCCAACTCCCGCCCGTCACTGCCAGCGCAGACCGATGTTGTATGATGAGAAAATAAATTAAACTAATTGGAGGACAACATGTTTGCGAAAACTATTGCAATTCTGGACAGCCTCAAACGCTCGACATATTATCCTGATGACGTCAGCACGTATGACCCCGATGAGCTCAATTTCCTCGGTCGTATCGTGCGACGTTTGGTGTATTCGCCGTCTTCTGTGCGAAAAGTGCTCCAAGACAAATTCGGCGTGACGATTACGCGTGCTGACTTCTACTCCGAAATCCCGACGATAAGCGAACTCGAACAATCGTTTGCGTCTGAATCGCTCCTCAAACTGGACGCCATCTTCCCCGATAACGCCACGATGTTGGCAGAACTGCAACGGTTGACCGACGTGTCGGTAGAATTCGATCCCCCGCGCGACAGCGACCGATTGGGTGAGTTTTCGTGGACGGGCGGCCAGTTTTCGTCTGCGGATGCCATGGCGTACTACGCGATGATTCGTACACGCAAACCCAAAACCATCATCGAAGTCGGGTCTGGGTGGTCGACACTGGTTGCGCAGATGGCCGTAGCCCGCAATGGTGTGGGCAATATCATCTGCATCGAACCGTACCCGAACGCCTTTTTGGCAGACATCCCTGGCATCACGATTATTCAGAAGCGCATCCAAGAGGTCGACACCGCGTTTTTTGCCCAGCATCTTGCGGACGGTGATTTTTTGTTCATCGATTCGACCCACACCGTCAAACACGACAGCGATTGCCTGCACCTGTACCTGCGTATTCTGCCGGCGATACAGGCAGACATCATCGTCCATGTCCATGATGTTAATCTGCCCAATCCGCTCCCCATTGAACGCATGCGTGATCAACAAATTTTTTGGAATGAGCAGTATCTGCTGTATGCGTACATGCTGAATAACGCACGGGTGCGTACCCTCTATGGCACGAAATATCACCACATGCTCAATCAGCCGGCGCTCGATAGACTCATGCATGGTCGGTTTGATGTAAGCGGTGGCAGCCTTTGGTTTGAGCAGA
>CANHPK010000057.1 GCA_947462525.1 Roseiflexaceae bacterium
GCCGACGGGATTGCCCGCGTCATTTGCTTTAGTCCCATACATAATGTCACGCTTGCCGAGCTCCCGGTCGCGCATATCCAACGTGTGGTGGCTGCATGGCAGCAACAAACGTTCGACCTCGGTGGGCTTGCACAGGTCAACCATGTGCTGTGCTTCGAGAACAAAGGCGCCGTCGTCGGCGTGTCGAACCCACATCCGCATGGTCAAGTCTACGCCACGAATTTCGTGTTCAAGACAATCCAAACGGCACACGAAGCGATGACCAATTATGCGCGAACCGAAGGGCGTGCGCTTATGGCTGACATCATTGCGGCAGAGCACACAGATGGTCGCCGGATCTTGTTTGAAGACGCGCACACGATTGCATTTGTGCCGTATTTCGCCCGCTATGCGTACGAGGTCTATATCGTTCCGAAGCGGAGAGTAGCGCATTTTCATGCACTCAATGACCGCGAGTCAGCGTCGCTGGCGGATGCAATCAAAGCGGTAACGGTACGTTTTGATAATCTCTGGCAACAGTCGTTCCCGTATGTTATGCCGTTACATCAAGCGCCTACCGATGGCAGTAGCTATGACGACTTTCACGCGTACATTACCTTCCACCCACCGTTGCGGCAGCCTGGGTTGCTCAAATATCTCGCAGGGCCGGAAGTCGGCGGCGGTAACTTCCTCAACGACACTTCTCCAGAAGCAAGTGCACAGGCACTGCGTGCTGTCAGTAGCCACCACTATCTGAGCGAAGGAGCGAACCAGTGAGCATCGAGCGTCAACTCTGCGAACACATCCAGCAAATCCATGCACATATTCGCGATGCAGTGGTCCGTGCGTGCGAGGAGAGTGCGCTCGAACAATTGGCGCATGTCGACGCCGAAGAAGGCGGAGATACGATTTTTGCAATTGATCGGGTCTCCGAGGCTGTCCTCATCGAACGGTTTTCTGCATTGGGTGCCATGGTGCCGTTTCGATTGGTTGCTGAAGGGCTGGGAGAATCTGGCATACGCGACTTCCCCGCTGGCGTAGACCACGACGATCTCGCGTACATCATCATCGTTGATCCCATTGATGGCACGCGTGGGTTGATGTACCAAAAGCGATCTGCGTGGATTTTGACGGGGGTTGCGCCATATCGTGGGCCAGCGACCAATCTGTCTGACATCACGATTGCAGTCATGACCGAAATCCCACTCGTCAAGCAACATCTCTCTGACCAGTATTGGGCGATTCGTGGGCAAGGGGTACAAGCCCGCCGGACCAACCGTGTCACTGGTGGCGAAATCGTCCTACCCGTTCGACCTTCACAGTCGACGACTATTTTGCAGGGATTCGGCAATGTGGCTCGCTTCTTCCCTGGCGAGCGTGCCCGCCTGGCAGCGGTTGATGACATGGTTGTCACATTGTTGCTGGGTGCACCACCAGCAGGCCGCGCGCTGTGCTTCGAAGACCAGTACATATCGACCGGCGGGCAGTTTGCGGAGTTGCTGGCTGGGCATGATCGCTGGCTTGCAGACGTCCGGCCGTTGTTGCTCGCCCCTTCAGCGCGACACGCACACACCGCCATGTTGTGTTGTCACCCGTACGATGTCTGTACCGAGCTGATTGCTCGTGAAGCGGGTATTGTCGTCTGTAAAGCAAACGGAACTCCCCTCGATGCGCCGCTCGACGTCGGTTCGCCCGTCTCGTGGGTCGCATTTGCCAATGAAGCGCTCGCTGCTACCGTGTTGCCAGCCCTCCAAGAAGCGCTGCGTCACCACGATATGCCACTGGAGGACCACAATGCCTTGGCGTAATATGACCGTGTTGGCACCGAACATTGACGTGCATGCGGTCCAAGATACACTGTCTACGACCTTTGACCCGGCAGCGCCAGTATGGGTTGCCCGTGCGCCGGGACGCCTCGATGTGATGGGTGGGATTGCCGACTATTCTGGTTCGTTGGTGCTCCAGTTACCGCTTGCATTGGCCGCTGTAGCCTATGTGCAACACCGCACCGACGGCCGCGTCCTCATCGAAAGCCGTGCCGATGCATCGGTCTTGGGCAACCAACGAGCGGCCTATGCGACGCGGGACGTGTGTGAACTCGGTGTGTCGATAGCAGCGGTGCGCGCAGTCGTCCAGGCAGATCCAGCAACTGCGTGGGCAGGCTACATTGTCGGCGCATTGACCATTCTGGTGCATCAGACGGGTGTCAATTTGAGTGGCGGGGTCACCATTGTCGTCGATTCGGATGTGCCACTGGGCAAAGGGGTGAGTTCGTCGGCTGCCATCGAAGTCGCTACCATGCGTGCGCTGGCAGCCGCCTGTGGACGTGACATCGAGGCGACGACCCTGGCACTCTGGTGTCAGATGGTAGAAAACCTCGTTGTCGGCGCACCGTGCGGGGTGATGGACCAGATGACTTCTGCATGCGGTGTGGCAGACACGTTGCTCGCGTTGCGTTGCCAGCCCGCGCAGCTCCTCCCAGGCATTTCGCTACCGCCTGATGTGCAGGTATGGGGCATCGACTCCGGGGTACGACACTCGGTCGGTGGCGCTGATTACGGGTCGGTACGGGTCGGTGCATTCATGGGGATGCGGATCCTCGAAGCGTATGCACAGCAGCTGCAGATCCCACACGCACATTGGAACGGGTATCTCGCAAACATTACGCCATCGGAATATGCTGAATACTTTTCCAACGTCTTGCCCGAAACCATCACCGGGGCGGACTTCACCACGCGCTACGGTACACACGGCGATGCGGTCACAACAATCGACCCTACCCGCGTCTATCACGTGCGTTCGTCCGCCACCCATCCCATCGCAGAGCATCACCGGGTACAGCTCTTTGCACAGATCGTCCACGGCTATCAAGACGTCACCTCGGCGACGCTCCTGAGTGAATTGATGTATCAATCCCACCAGAGTTACACCGGGTGTGGACTTGGGTCAAACGCCACCGATGCGATTGTTGCTGCAGTCCGGAGCAAAGGGCCGAGCCATGGCCTGTATGGTGCCAAAATCACCGGAGGAGGGAGCGGTGGCACAGTCGCGATCCTCGGTAGCGCGAGCGCAGCGGATGCCGTCCACGAAATAGCAACACACTGTGGCAGTGGACTCGTTATCCATGGTTCGAGTGACGGCGCTGCGCGTAGCCCGGTGACGCGCTGGGAATCATTCGGTCGATAATGCAAACACAATCGGCTCTGAGCTGAGAAAGAGGACTCGATGTTTTCGTCAGTATGGAAGCGCATCCTCGCGGGAATTTTGCTGGTCATTACCCTTGCAGGGGTCTATTTTCGCGAAGAAATCGTGTTCAATGCACGCCTGATGAATGTCGTGCGGGTCGGCACAGCGTATTACGAAGAATATCCGTACCTCACCAAGAACATCAGTTACGGGCCCAAGGCACATCAATTGCTCGATGTGTATCGCCCTGACGACAATGAGAAGCATCCCGTGGTGGTGTACATCTATGGCGGCAGTTGGAATTCCGGCAACAAAGAATTGTATGCGCTCGTTGCCCAAAAGCTCGTGCCGCAGGGGATGATTGTCGTCGTCCCTGCCTATCAACTGTACCCAGATGCCACCTATCCGAGCATGGTAGAAGATGTCGCCAACGCTATTGCCTGGACGAAGCAAAACATCGCGTCGTACAACGGCGATCCAACCCGGATTATTGTTGGGGGGCAATCGGCCGGTGCACAATTAAGTGCCATGGCGCTCCTCGACCCCGCCGTCCAGCAGCTGACGACGACCGAACCCGCACTGTGCGGATATTTTGGGATTAGTGGTGTCTATGACATCGCCGACCAGTACGCCTACGAATATGCAAATGGTCGCACTGCACCGGTGATGACCGCGGTGATGGGTGGTGTCGAAGGCTTCTCTGCGACCTCACCACGCCAACAGCCGTTGGCTGTGTTCCCCCGGACACTCCTGATACACGGCGATGCGGATGACACGGTAGACATCAGCATGTCGCAGCAGTATGCAGACGCGTTGTCTGCTGCAAACGTCCCCGTGACGTTCAAACCATACCCTGGCAGGGGCCATTCTGAGCTCTTGTTCCATGCGTTGACCGAGGAGCCGGGGCGGCTCATCACAGATGTCACCACCTTTGCCAACGAGTGCCCGTAACACCCTACCATTCCCACGTTTCAGTAGACCGTGGCATCCGCCGTGCGGTGCGCTGGATCTGCCCGAGCTCGGGCGTGCGCTGTAGCGCTTCTGCATCGATGCGGTGCAGTGATATCCGCCGCCAGCGTTCGCTGGCGATTAGCGGATCGAGCGTCGTGAGATCGCACACGGTGAGAACCAGATACCGCTCGGTTGCACGCGGATGGTTCGGCTCATCGACGATATACGCAGCACGCGTCGAGATAACGGCACCGACGATGGTAGCACGGTAGCGCACACAGTAGGGGGACTGTGGGTGCCAGCCACCCACATAAAACGCAACCTCGGTGCTCCCGTGGACGTGTGTTGCCTGCGCCAGCGGCAGATGGTAGGTCATGGCATCGAGTAACCGCTGTTCGTCACGCGGTCGCTTCAACAGTGCCAATAGTGTTGTTGGGTGTTGGTTCATGCCGCCTCCTGAGGGTATATGCGGGTGGTGTCTCGGGGATGTGGCGCGATATCGTCTCGTGGAGGTGTCGATATGCGAGTATGCCACTGTCTGCTTCGATTTCGATATCTGCGTCGAACCCTGCGTCCAACAGTGACCGCACCACCCACAGTGCGCCCATTGGGGCGAGCACATCACTGTGTTGCCCACGCGGCGGCGGTGTGTCGCGGATGCCGACTGCTGTTGCCTGCGTGCTGAGGTGGATCAGCGGCGTCCGCCCCTGCCAGCTGGCCATACATTCAAACATCGTATCGATTGGTCGGTACGGCCATGGGAGCTGAGCATCGTAGTGGAGCGTGTCGAACACGACCGGTACGACGTATCCACGAACACTGGCAATGAGTTCAGCGGCTGGCTGATGCGTCAGTTCTATGGCGAGATGGCGCACAATCCATGCAGGGAGCCGTTCGAACATTGCCTGGTCGGCACGACTGAGCCGCGGGAGATGGCAAATGATGACTGCGTCCGCGGCATCGAGTTGTGCAAAGAACCCAATCACCGTGGCGAACCATTCTTCGAGTCGATGGGGTGCAACAATCGGCGCGTGCACGACCAACCGCAGTTCGTATTGCTGGACAAGGATCCGAAGCGGCTCGGCGCTTGCTTCTGCGAGTGGTGCAACGTATGCGGCAGGGATGCGACACACGCGCAATCCTTCGTGGATTGCGTGGAGCAACAAAGCATGCAACGACAGTACGGTCGTTTGCCGTGGGCGATGGCCAATCGTGCTGACTCCAAAACGAATCATAAATCCCCCGCTCCGGGTGAATGCCCGTTGCGGAGGATTATAGCACAAATCAGAACAAATGTTCTATTGTTGCGGGTCTGCCCACAAATCGAGTTGATAGCTCCGTTGGGCATCACCCCAGACAATGGTTTTTTGTCGCGGTAATGCAACAATCGAACGGTATTGTGCTTCGCGTTGGTGAAACTTGAGAACGGACGAGACGCTCCGCAGCGCAACCGTGGCAGTATTTGCTTCTTGTGACAAGTGCGCCAGCCATGCGGTGCGTTTTTTGCCATCAGCAGCCAGGTTCGCCAAAAATGTCCCTGCTTGCACGTTGTCGAGATGCCCGGTCCGACTTGCAATGCGTTGTTTGAGCGCTGCGGTATAGCCACACTGCATCAAGTGTTCGCGTTCGTGATTTGATTCGATGATGATTAATTCGGCATCGCGACAGGCATCCAGCAGGGTTTGGTCCCACTCACCCAAGTCCGTTGCGATTGATACGGTCCGTTCACCGTAGCGGAGGGTCATGCCGACCGGTTCTTGGGCATCGTGACTCACGCGGATTGGGAGTATCGAAAACGCCCCGAATTCGAGCGTGTCACCAGCACGACAGACAATGGTTTCGACTCCTGCCGGAATTTTCAGCGCACGCATCGTGCCCATCGTTGCAATCAATGGGATCTGATACCGCCGTGCAAGTGCCACCGCACTGGTCGTGTGATCGGTGTGTTCGTGCGACACAAAAACCCCACGGATGGCACTCATTGCAACACCGAGGCTCGCGCACTGTGCTGCTATTGCACGTTGTGGCAGCCCCGCGTCGTACAGTAATGCGCCATCCGCGGTGGTGATGAGTGTTGCGTTGCCTGTGCTGCCCGACGCGAATGCCGCTACCCGCATCGGTGTGCCTTACCCCAATGCATGTGCAAAATCAGCAATAATGTCATCGACTGCTTCAATCCCAATCGATACCCGGATAAGCTGATCTGATATTCCACGCGCCGCCCGTTCGTCAGGAGTCAAACCACGGTGCGATGCCAACGCGGGAATCGAAATCATGGTGTAAATGTCGCCCAATGTGCTCACCATCAAAATCATACGCAGTCGTTCCACGAACCGCTCCAAATCGACCGTGGGTGCTAATTCAAACGCAAACATCGCACCAAACCGTCCACCCAATGTACGCACTGCCGTGGCATGATCTGGATGCGTCGTCAGCCCTGGATAATGCACGCGTGCAACTGCGGGGTGTGTCGCTAACCATGTAGCAACGACGCTGGCATTTGCGTTTTGGCGCTCTACACGCAGCGGCATTGTCTTGATGCCACGCAAAATCTGTTGCGCTTCGTACGGTCCGAGCACCATACCGAGTGTGGCGTTGTTGTGTGCGAGGGCGGCTGCCGTTGCTGCTTCTCGGACCACAACAATCCCACCCGAGACATCGCCGTGCCCGGCAAAATATTTTGTTGCACTATGGCAGACGAAGTCTGCCCCGAGGAGCAGTGGTTTTTGGACAATCGGTGTCGCAATTGTATTGTCGACAACCGTCCGAGCACCGTGGGCCTGTGCTCGCATACAAATGGTCTGCATATCGACAACCCGGAACAACGGATTTGATAACTGCTCGAGATAGACAACATCAACGGTATGATTGGCCAAAAGAGCGTCGAAGGCAGCCAGATCCGTCATGTCGCAGGTTAGTATCTGGACGCCGTTGGGTGCAAAAAAATCGCGCAACATGACCGTTGTCGCACCATACACATCGCGTGGTGCAACAATCGTACGGAGCGGTCGCCCGTTCACGCGACCTGCAGCGAGCAGTGCGGTATATATCGCAGCCATCCCCGAGGCCGTGCTCACCGCGACGGTACCACCTTCGGCGATTGCAGCTGCATGTTCGAATGCGACGTTGGTCGGGTTGCCGTTGCGGCCATATGCATAGCCGTGACCCGCGAGTGCATCATTGAATGCATCGAGCGACTCGTGGTAGTACGTCGAGGACGAATAGAGCGGTGTCGTCGTCGGCCGGCCAGGTGGGTGTTCGAGTCGTTCACCAGCGTGTACGAGTTGCGTGCTGTAATCCCACTTTGGATCAAATGGAGAGGGCATAGAAACACTCCGCCTGTAATAGTGCGAAAATAGTATAGCATGTGGGGGTGGCGCTCTTCTGTGCGTACCGTTGTACAAAGGGGATGCAGTGTGGCGGACAAGACAAAACATCAATCGCGACGGACATTTTTGCGCCGCTGTACGGTCGTTGGGATGCATTCGTTGTTGGCGGCATGTACCGTACCAGCGCCCAGTGCACCCTCAGTAGCGCCGACCATTGCGCAGCTCGATGCACTGTTATTGACACCGACCGTCGATACTGCACCTGCAACGCCGAGCCCTGCGCCCGATGCGCAACCCACGGCTGTGCCGCTTTTGCCGGTTGCCCCCGCACCCGGACCACGCACGATGCAAGAGGCAGGTGGCCGACAAGCGCTCATCGCAAAAGCCCAAGCAGAGGGTGAACTCACCGTGATTGGCCTTCCGCATGATTGGTTGAATTACGGCGCAATCATCGAATCGTTCAAGCTGCAATACGGCATACGGGTCAACGAGTTGACCCCTGATAGCAGCTCCGATGGTGTGCTTGCAGCAGTCAATCTTGCTGCTATCTCGCGCGAGGCAATCGCCCCTGATGTGCTCGATGTGAGTTTTGCGTTTGGGCAACAAGCCCAAGACGCCCGCCTCCTCCAACCATACTTTGTCGAACGGTGGGCGGAGGTTCCTGAGCTGCTCAAAGATGA
>CANHPK010000058.1 GCA_947462525.1 Roseiflexaceae bacterium
GCAATTGCTCCGTACCCGACAATCCCGATACCTAGGGTGTTCATAGTGGCTGTGTCCGATCAAATGGCGCAGAGCCCAGTCGGGCCCGTGATTCGAGTTCTGTCAATGCGGCGTACCCGGCACAATAGGTGACGGGATCGTGTATGTTGTACGCCCGGGATTCGAATTCGTCGACATCGAGGCGGGTCATTGTGTGCCGGTCTGCGGCCACAAACAGGTCGAGTTCGAGGTCTACCGATGTCAGGCTATGGCGGTGAATAATGGCCGGTCGGGTGACGTTACAATACCAGCCGCGCAGGCGACCGGTGGCGGTATACCAGGCAAAAACATTAAACCATTGGTCCCGGTAGAAATATTCGTCGAGGAAGTCACCAGCGGCAATCTGCATATAGCCGAGATCGACTGCAGGGCGCGTCCACAGCGCCCGTACAACGATGTGGGTAGAAGTCTGCACAAGCGGTTGTGCGACATAACTGACGGTTATTTTTTTGAGTGGTTTGATGAGGTGTATGAGCATCGCGGGACCTGACTAGAGGTAGCTCCGCCCCAGTTTGCGGCGCAACGTCCCTCGCCAGGAAGCAGGTATTTTGCGACCGATACCACTGATAATCAGCAAAAACACCAACCTCAGCGTGCCCATCCGTGGGTGCACCAGCTCCATCAATGCTGCGGGGTCGCGGAGTTTGAGCGGTGACTCTGCGTGGACTTCGACCTTCAGGTCGTCGCCATGCCACTCCCGTTCGACCCAAAACAGATGCGGCATACTGCGTTGAAACACATAGTATGCAGGATTGTGTGCGTAGAGGTAATCAAAGAACTCACCGAATGGCTCGACCGCTT
The DNA here is from genome assembly GCA_947462525.1 of Roseiflexaceae bacterium. Lineage (GTDB taxonomy): Bacteria > Chloroflexota > Chloroflexia > Chloroflexales > Roseiflexaceae > UBA965. The sequence goes on from CANHPK010000058.1 coordinate 841, forward strand.
CACGCGGGTGGAGGATGATGACCCCATCGATGAGGTTGACGTACCAGCGGTGAAACGACCAGTGAAATGTTTTTTCGGCTATTTCGGACGGGCTTTGGATATAGCCTGCGTGCGACACCCGCTTGAGCTCGCTGACAAACTGAATCGGGTCATCCATGTGTTCGAGGATGTGCGAGCAGATGGTGTACGCAAATGCGCCGTCTTTGAAGGGCAGATGGTGTGCATCGGCCACCACAAACGGGCGGTCGATGACCAGATCGCCGCCGCGCTCGGTATTGTCAAAGAGAAAGCGATCTACCAGGACGTTGGAACGTGGGTTGGGATTTTCGCCACTGCCGATTTCAAGCACAAGCCCTTGCTTGGGAGGGTTGAGTCGTTGTTCCATACCGCCTAGTTCAACTCGTCGCCGGACAGGCTGTCGTGCAACACATCGAGGTATTCGAGCGCCATGCCGGTGCCGATTGCGACACAGTTCGCTGGTTGGTCGGCGACATAACAGGGTACACCAGTGAATTCGGTGAGGAGATCGTTGATCCCACGGAGCATCGAGCCACCGCCGGTCATCACCATACCTTTGTCGATGAGGTCTTCGGCGAGCGCGGGTGGCGTCTCGGCGAGCACTCGGCGTACGGCACTGATGACTTGTTCGAGGGGCTCTTGGATGGCCTCGGTGATTTCGGTCGAATTGACTTCGATTGTACGCGGCAACCCAGCGACTTGGTCGCGACCGCGGACTTGCATTTGCAACGGACGGCTCATCGAAACAGCCGAACCGATTTCGATTTTGATGCTCTCGGCCATGCGCTCGCCGATGAGCAGGTTGTACTTGCGCTTGATATAGGCCATGATGGCATCGTCGAAGCGATTACCACCGACACGCACAGAGCTCCACGCAACGATGTCGTTGAGCGAGATGACGGCCACTTCGGTCGTACCGCCGCCGATGTCAATAATCATGTTGCCAGAGGGCTTGGCGATAGGGATGTTGGCACCGATGGCCGCAGCGAGTGGCTCGCGGATGAGGTAGGCACGACGGGCACCTGCAGCGAGGCCTGCCTCGCGCACGGCGCGCATCTCGACCGAGGTAATACCTGCAGGGATCGAGATCATGACGTCGGGTTTGCTCAGACTAAAGCGGCCGTTGGTCTTGCTGATATAGTGCTTCAGCATGGCCTCGGTGATATCGTAATCGGCGATAACGCCGTTGCGCATCGGGCGGATGACTTCGATGCTTTCGGGCTCGCGGCCCAGCATCGCCAGAGCGTCAGATCCAACCGCTTTGATGCGGTTGTCTTTGGTCGATATGGCGACGACCGACGGCTCCGACAAGACGATGCCGCGTGTGCGCACATAGACGAGCACATTCGCCGTCCCGAGATCGATACCAATTTTGCGGGCCATAGACACTCCGGGGCATAAATGATGAATATGTTGCCATTGTACCACACTGCACTTATCCCGATGGTGGGAGGGTGCGATGGATACACAAAAAAGCGAGGAAGGCAATGCCTTCCTCGCTCCAGATACGGAGGATGGTGCTAGGCACCGGGACCTTTGCGTACCTTGGCCATCTTGATTTGCATCAACGCACGGCGCAAATCGGCTTCGGCCAACGCCATGTCCTGATTGGACTTGCGTGACGCGAGGCGCTCCTCGGCGCGGCGTTTTGCATCTTCGGCACGTTCGAGATCGATTTCGTCTGACCGGTCACACGCGTCGGCGAGGATAGTCACGCGGTCGGGAAGCACTTCCATGAATCCACCGAACACGGCGAACTCGGTGCGTACCCCACCCTTGATAATGCTGAGCTCGCCTTCGGTGAGGACGGTGAGCAGCGGCATATGTCGGGGCAGAATACCGACGCGGCCATCCTTGGTCGGCGCATTGACCTGATCAACGTCGTCAGAGAGAACCAATCGCTCAGCCGTGACGATTTCGAGATGTAATGGCATCTCTCACCTCCATCAATCTGTGGCGGTTACGCGGACGCAACCGCCACAGGGGGCTTACTTACTGGCTTCGTAGGCAGCGATGACTTCGTCGAGCGAACCCTGCAAGAAGAAGAACTGCTCGGAGATATGGTCGACTTCGCCGGCCAACAGACGAGCGAAGCTTCGGACCGTATCGGCCACCGGCACGTACTTCCCGGCGCGGCCGGTGAATTGTTGTGCAACGGTGAACGGCTGCGAGAAGAAGCGTTCGATTTTGCGGGCCCGGGACACCGTGAGTTTGTCCTCGTCGGACAATTCTTCGACGCCCAAGATGGCGATGATATCTTGCAAGTCTTTGTAACGCTGCAACACGATCTGCACTTGACGAGCGACGCGGTAGTGCTCTTCACCAACGATGTTGGGGTCGAGAATACGGCTGGTCGAGTTCAACGGGTCCACTGCGGGGTAGATGCCTTTGGAGGCGATGCTACGCTCGAGCGAAATCGTTGCGTCCAAGTGGGCAAAGGTGGTTGCCGGCGCAGGGTCGGTGTAGTCGTCTGCGGGCACGTATACGGCCTGCATCGAGGTAATCGAGCCCTTCTTGGTCGAGGTAATGCGCTCTTGGAGCTCACCCATTTCGGTACCCAGGGTTGGCTGGTAACCGACTTGTGATGGCATACGACCCAAGAGAGCAGACACTTCGGAACCGGCCTGCACGAAGCGGAAGATGTTGTCGATGAAGATGAGCACGTCGCGGCCTTCGTCGCGGAAGTACTCGGCCATCGTCAAGGCCGTAAGGGCGACGCGCAAGCGGGCACCCGGTGGCTCATTCATCTGTCCGAAGACCATGACGGTCTTGTCGAACACGGTGGTCGTGGCGTCGATTTGGGCTTCTTGCATTTCGTGGATGAGGTCGTTGCCTTCACGCGAGCGCTCGCCCACGCCGGCGAACACGGAGTAACCCGACTGTTCTTTGGCGATGTTGGCGATGAGCTCTTGGATGACCACGGTCTTGCCCACGCCGGCGCCACCGAAGATGCCGGTCTTGCCACCGCGGGTAAACGGAGCAATCAGGTCAATGACCTTGATGCCCGTCTCGAACACCTGCGCCTGGGTGGACTGTTCTTCGAGGGACGGAGCGCGTTGGTGGATGGGGCGCTTTTCGGCGGCATCCACGGACTTTTCAAAACCGTCGATGGCTTCACCGACGACATTGAAGACGCGACCAAGGGTCGCAGGGCCGACTGGTACCGAGATAGCCGCGCCTGTGTCGGTGCAGGGAACACCACGGCGCAAGCCATCGGTGGTACCCATTGCCACAGCCTTGACATATCCGTTGCCGAGGTGTTGTTGCACTTCGGCGACCAGGGTAACGCCGTCCGGCATGGGGACCGTGATTGCGTTATAGATTGCGGGGGTTTCGTTTTCCTTGAACTTGGCGTTGAGCACAACGCCAATGATCTCGGTAATTTCCCCAATTGCTTGAGCCATACAGTTCCTCCAGCACGTATCGTGTGGCCTGACCACACGCAGACATTAGCTATCCGCGAGGGCCGCCGCTCCCGAGGCAATCTCAGAGACTTCCTTGGTGATATTGGCCTGACGGGTTTTGTTGTACGTCAGTGACAATTCGCGGCGTAGTTCTTTGGCGTTGTCTGTGGCATTACGCATTGCCACCATGCGGGCGCTATGCTCACTGGCGATAGCTTCGAGCAACGCTTGATAGATTTGGACCTCGGCGAAGCGTGGGAGCAGGTCATTCAACACGACATCCTGATCGGGTTCGTAGTTGTAATCGCTGCCCTTGGCGGTCTTGTCGGACTGTTCGGCTTCCACCGGCAGAATCCGACGAATCGCGGGGCGTTGTACCAGCGTATTGACGAATTGACTATAGACAAGATATGCCTCGTCAAAATCGCCTTTCAAGAAGCCTTCGATGACGTTCGTCGACACGCCGAGGATATCGGCGAGTTTTGGATTGTCGCCCAGCTTCGTCACTTCGGCCAATAAGTCTTGACCGCTACGAGCCAAGAAATCGCGACCTTTTTTCCCAATAGCCAGGACTTTGACCGAGTGGCCTTTGGCACGTTCGTCGAGGACAAAGCGTGCGGTCCGGCGCAACAGGTTACCGACCAAGCTACCAGCCAAACCACGATCGGGTGTGATGACAATCAACGCGACGCTTTTGACTTCAGGGCGGATTTCCAACAGAGTGCCTGTACGTGCCCCAGAGGAGCGCGCCATCAAGCTACTCATGACATCGCGGAGTCGGTCGGCATACGGCCGGGTGGCGAGCACGTTGCGTTGAGCACGCCGCATTTTCGACGCCGAGACCATCTCCATGGCGCGCGTTATTTGGGCTAAGTTGCGCACAGAGCGGATGCGTCGACGAATTTCACGTGTACTTGGCACCGGTTCCCTCTTCCGTTTGTAGTCACAGCATGCTGTTGCCAGCACGCTGCAACGCGACCTTACGCGCTGAAGTTGCTCGTCTGGTTGAACTCAGTGATTGCTTTTTCGAGCGCTGACTTGAGTTCTGGTGACGGGAACTTGCGATCGAGGCGGTTGTCGTAGATGCCCTTGCACACATCCGGGTGGACCGTGCGCATGAACTGCAAGAACTCGACCTTCCACTGACCAATCGCTGCCACCGGCACGCCGTCGCAGTAGCCGTTGGTTGCTGCAAACAGCACCATGACCTGCTCTTCGAGCGGCATCGGGGCGAACTGTGGTTGCTTGAGGACCTCTTGCAAGCGGGATCCGCGGTCGAGCTGGGCACGCGTCGAAGCGTCCAAGTCCGAAGCGAACTGCGCAAATGCGGCCAAATCACGGAACTGCGCCAAGTCGAGCTTGAGGCGGTCAGCGACCGAACGCATCGCACGGGTCATGGCCGACGTACCCACGCGGGACACGGACAGACCGATGTTGAGGGCGGGGCGAATACCTGCGTTGAACAAGTCGGACTCGAGGAACAACTGACCATCGGTGATCGAAATCACGTTGGTCGGAATGTACGCCGACACGTCATTGGCTTGGGTTTCGATGATGGGCAATGCCGTCAACGAACCGCCGCCTTTTTCTTCGCTCAGACGAGCAGCACGCTCGAGCAAGCGGGAGTGCAGGTAGAAAACGTCGCCTGGGTATGCTTCGCGGCCTGGTGGGCGGCGCAACAACAGCGATACCTGACGGTAGGCTGTGGCGTGCTTGGACAGGTCGTCGTAGATGATGAGGGCGTCACGGACGACTTCACCGTTGATGGTGACGCCGTTTTCCATGACTTCTTCACCGACAGCACAACCGGCGTATGGTGCAATGTACTGCAACGCAGCCGATTCGGATGCGGTAGCAGCCACGACCGTGGTGTATTCCATTGCACCGAAGCGCTCGAGGTAACCCACAATTTGGGCAACCTGGGCACGCTTTTGACCGATGGCAACGTAGATACAATACAGGCCCTTGCCCTTTTGGTTGATGATCGAGTCGATGGCCACAGCGGTTTTGCCGGTCTGGCGGTCACCGATGATGAGCTCGCGCTGACCACGACCGATGGGGATCATCGCGTCGATGGCGATGACGCCGGTCTGCACCGGAGTGTTGACCGACTGACGGTCCATCACACCGGGAGCGATACGCTCGACGGGGCGGAGGACGTCGCTGTTGATGGCACCCTTGCCGTCGATCGGCTGACCGAGGGCATTGATGACACGGCCGACCATTGCTTGACCAACCGGTACCGAGATAATACGGCCGGTGGCGTTGACCTGATCGCCTTCTTGGATCGAAAGATAGTCACCCAACACGATGGCGCTGACCGTGTCTTTCTCGAGATTCAACGCGATGCCATACACAGCTTCGCTGCGACCGGCTTGCACGGGGAACTCGAGGAGCTCGGCTGCCATAACCTGTTCGAGGCCGCTGATGCGGGCCACGCCGTCACCGACGGAGATGACGGTACCGACATTCATCATCCGTGGTCGGACGTCGGCACCCTCTTGAATGCTTTTTAGCAGACGCTGGTAAATATCGTTTGCTGCTACTGCCATAGTCTGGCACCTCAATCGTTGTGTCGCGACACTCGTGCTTGGCAGAGTGTCTGCTGCCGTTCCTTAGTGGTGACCTGAACTAGCTCGTCAACATGCTGTTTTTGACGGCACTGAGGCGCGTCCGCAGACTGTTGTCGAGCACTTGATCACCCACGCGTACGATCAAGCCGCCGATGAGCGACGCGTCGACATCGAAGTGAACCGTCAGGCCCTCTCCATACTTCCCACGCAAATCTGCAATGACGTCGTTCTGCTTGGCATCACTGAGTGCCTCGGCACTGGTGATGTGTGCTTCGAGCGCATGATTGGCACGTTGGGTGGCCTTTTCAAACGCTGCAGCAGCTGCAGGCAGGGTGTTCAGTTGACCGTTGTTGGCCAATGTTGCCACGACATTGCGTACTTCACGTGGAGCGTCTGCCCCCATTTTGGCGGTGACCGCATCTGCACTCTGGGCACCGGCTTTGACTGCGTCTGCAGCGGCCTTGAGTGCTTTGAGGGCGGAGGTGTTCAGCGCCTCTTGGATGGCGCGCGCAATCATCTGTGCATCAGATGTAGTCACGTTAATACCTCGCTCGGTGGTGGCCAGATGACCACATACCAATGCTCCGGACTAGTTGTTGCGGCCCAAACGGCTCAACGACTCGTCGATCAATTGTGAATGATTGCCTTTGAGCTCAGCGCCCAACACTTTCGCGGCCGTTTCGGTCACCAAAGCTGCGGCCTGGTTCTTGAAATCGCCGGCCAGTCGCTCGACTTCACGCTCTGCGTTGGCACGGGCGTCGTTCTTGATGCGCTCGGCTTCGGCACGGGCTGCGTTGATGAGCTCTTGCTCTTGGATGCGCGCGCGCTCCGTGGCTTGGGCCATCACTGCGCCGGCTTCTTGACGAGCCTTGGCAAGTTCGACTTCGTTTTCTTTGCGCTGTGCAGCCATCTGCTCGCGCACCTTGTCAGCCTCTTTGAGACCGTCTTCGACGCGCTGGGTGCGCTCTTTGAGGAGGTTCAAAATGGGGGTGTACAGGAACTTTGACAACATCCACACCAAGAAGATGACGTTGAAGATCTGCGCCACCAACAGGCTGTAATTAATGCCTAGTTTTTCCAAAGCAATGCTCCTTGCTGGAGGTCGGGACAATACCCGTCCGCGCCAGAACTAGATAATTTTGAAGCCGATGAGCAGACCGAACACCATCGACAAGATGAATGGCACTTCAGCAAGAGCGAAGCCCAAGAACATGTACGTGCGCAGCATGCCTTCTGCCTCGGGATTGCGACCCATGGCCTGCAATGCACC
>CANHPK010000059.1 GCA_947462525.1 Roseiflexaceae bacterium
GCAGTGTGTCGCCGACGGCACGCACCATTTTGGCGAGTTCTTCGGCCGCACGCAGCACAATGGTCTGCGACACGCCATCGCCTGCGTTGGCCAACGCAACTACTATTGGTCCGACATCAGACATCTGTGTGCGTGGATCTGCGGCGCCGTAGAGGTAGGTAATCAGGTCTGCAGGTTGGTTTAATTGCCAATGCTTGAGGAGTGCAGGCAGAATAGCAGTGTGCGGACCACGCCCATCTGCACTATGCGAAGCGGCGCGCAACGCCATGACGGCAATGTCGTACCCACTTCCTTCATCACCGATGAGGTAGCCCCACCCACCGGCCCGACCGGTACGGCCCAAATTATCGCGGCCGACGGCAATCGATCCTGTGCCGCAGATCAACCCGACCCCGACACCGTTCGGTGTGCCTGCCGAGATGACTAACCAGCCATCATTGGCGATGAGCAGTTGCTGCGTTATCTTGCGCTCACTGACCCAGTGTCGCACCATCAATTCGTCTTCGACACGGCTCACCCCGGCGATACCCATGCAAGCAGCGACGACGGGCCGCCGCTCAATCCCGGCATGCGCAAATGCTTGGGCGATAGCCACATCAAGTTCGCTCAACGCTGCATGCGGGGCATGTGCATGGAAGTTACTGCCACGGCTCCGCCCCTGCGCGAGTGCTGTGCCCGTACGTGCATCAGCCAAAATAGCAATCGTTTTGGTTGCACCGCCGTCGACTCCGAGGATCAGAGGTATATCTTGGTCTGACATTGTTCTTCCACAATACGTACGCACACGCATCAGACGATAGGGTGCGAAATCGGCACAAAATCAGGCATGAAGCATATTCATGCCTGATTCATCAGAGACGGACATACCGTCAATTTGAGTATTATACATAGATTAGTGCGTCAACCCGTAGCGTTCGTTGATAGGGTCTTGATACCCACTCACCGCTCCACTCAACACATCAGCCACACGCACATGCCGCCCGCTGTGTTGTGACTCGAGTATCGCGTACGCCGCAGCGAGATCGCGGATTCCTTCCTCGGCACTCGTCTCGGGTTGACCCATGCCTGCAATCGCACAAAGCCAATCGTATTGCGAAATCGCAGCAGCATCGCGAAGCCCAAGAGGGAACCATTTCGTCCGCTGTGCTTCGGTCATGTGTGCATGAAAAACCGCCAAAAGCGAAGATTCGTGCCCACTCCGGCTCACGATGCGGTCGTTACGGATCATCCCTTCGCTACCGACAAAAACCGGCATTCCCTCGGTCATAACCGATTGGGGAATTCCCGCCCATGACCACGACACCTGTACCATTGCCTGATTGGCACATCGCACCGTTGCCATGTATGTATCATCGACATCGGCAATGATCGACACATGCTCACCGTTCTCGTAGACATGCGTCCGCTCCGGGGCATAGATCCCGGTCATCGCACTCACCGATTCGACTTCGCCCATGACATAGCGGAGCCAGTCCATTTGATGGACGCCGATATCGATGCTCCCACCACCCCCGGCACGCATTTTGTCGTGACGCCACGGTGTCTCGGCAACGATCTTGTTGGGCGACCATAAGCCACCCAGCACGCCCATGCTGGCGAATTGAGGGACCCCAATTAATCCAGCAGCCACTGCCCAGTGCTGCGCACGCACCAATTCCATTTGTCGGACATTCTCGAATACCCCAAACGTACGATTCGTGGATTGAGCCATTGCAATCAACCCCTGGGCGGCACGTACCGTAATTGCCAATGGTTTTTGTGTCAACAGATGCATCCCAGCGGAGAGCGCCTCGGCACCGACCTGATGATGCAATGCCAAGGTCGTGAAGTCGTTGACCGCATCGACAGTACCCGACGCAATCATGTCGCGGTAATCGGTGTAAATGCCGACTTCGACATCCGTGTGCAGGTCACTGACATAGGTATGCGGCGCCGCCAATGGGTCACCGCTTGCCGGGTCAACCACGGGCGGTCTCGGTGCAGGCCCTACTCCGCGCGTGTGGAACATCTGCGCGTCTGCTGGATTGCGTGCACACAGCGCGGTGATCCGAAAAGAGTCCACTCCAGCCTCACGTAGCCGCAGATAGCCTTGCAAATGTGCATTCAATATACGTCCGCACCCGACAATGCCAATCCGTATCATCGTCCCGTCCCTCCAACATACAACGCAGCGGGGGGGAGTGGCAGCGAAACAGCTTCGTTGGTGTTGGCAGAAATAACTCCCGCCTCGAGGACGTGCTGCGCCATCAGTGCGACCTGCGGCGAACAGAGCGCCATCAACACGACGTCACCACGAATCACCGCTGCGAAGTGTTCTACCGCATGGGTATAGCCTGGGGCGATTTTGGGTACGCGCAACACCGTCCCTTCGTCGTGTTCTACATCTGACAAGAGGAGCTTGCCGCCGCGTACAACCAACGTTCCTTTGTCGCCATAAAACATCGGTTCGTAACTGGTCAAGTGCCCTTGTTGTGTCCACGAAGCGGTAGCCGTTGAAATGGCGCTGGCATGCTGCATGACGAGGACTGCATTGTCTTCGGCTGGCAAATCTTCTTTGCGGAGCCGCCCAGCAACGGCAGTGACGCGCGCGGGCAATCCCAAGAACATACAGGTCAGTGCTGCACCATAACAGCAGTAATCCATAATCACGCCTGCGCCATTGCGGTACGGATCATACAGCCAGTCCACAAACTGCGGCGAACACCCTAATTCACGCGGACCACCGTGTGCAGCGCGGTACTGCACTTGAAAGAGCCGTCCAATACGGCCGCGTTCTATCAACGTAATCGCGTATTGCACGGTGGCCCACCATGCGATTGGCCAATTCACCATCAGCGATACCCCGGCGCGATGGGCAGCCTGTGTCAGAGCAACAGCACCTGCATAATCCGCTGCGATTGGTTTTTCGACCAACACGTGCATGCCACGCTGGGCTGCTGCAATGCCCAACGCGACACTTGCTCGGTTATCAGCAAAAATAGCCACTGCATCGATGTCGCTCCGTGTCAGTACTGCATGGGTATCGGCACTCGTGGTCGCGATACCATGTGCGACTGCTTTTGCGCGCAAAATCGAGTCCGGATCGGCAGCAACGACAATGTCGACCCCTGGTGTGGTCTGCGCATGCTTGATAAAATCCCAGACGTGATCATGACTCATTCCCAATACCGCAAGCCGAATAGTACGTGTCATTTCAACCTCCTGTATGCGTTGTCTGCGTCGATTCAGTGCGTCTGTGTGGTCGATTGTTTTACGGGGAGTTTGCGCGCAATGGTAAGCGACACAACAATCATCAATCCCCCTGCGATGGTAAACGACGTTGTGTAGTCCCATGCGCCGACGATAAATCCGCCGACGCTTGCACCAACGACGCCGCCGAGGGCGGCAACGGTGTGGTAGAGCCCTGCGTAGCGACCCCGGCGTTGCCGCAATCCGAGCTCGGTGGCGACGAGCAATGCAGGCGTCTCGTAGCTCGAAAAACTGAGTGAACGGAACATCTGCAATGGCACGATCCCCCATGTCGGTGCAACGAGGCGATACAGTACATACACAAGCCCTTGGCCAATTAGTCCACTCATCAAAAGCGGACGTCGCCCCCAGCGGTCGGCTATAATGCCAGCCAGTGCGAGGCCAGGCACTTCACCCAGTGCTGCCAGTGCCCACAATGCACTGATACTGCTTTGAGGATACCCAAGTGCATGCATCATCCCCGGCCACTGCCACGCAACAGCACCCATCCCATAAAACCAAATAAACACCACCCCAAAAAACATCATGGCATGGCGCCGATCGGTATGGGTATCGACGGGGTCGGCAGGTGTGGAATCACCATCTTTGGCGGGTTTTGTGGCCTCACGTATCCCGATGGTTGCAAAGCAGCCGAGACCTTGGAGCAGCGCCGCAATGGCGATGGGCACCCACAATCCGTACCCGTCGGCAATGAACCCACCGGTCACCGCGGTCAGCGCAAAGGCCAGCGAACCGGTCATCCGGAACATGCCCAACAGGCGTCCACGTGAGGTATCGTCCTCAATCAGGTCGCCGACCAATGCAAGGTTACCCGCACTAAAGCCGGCGCTCGCAATGCCGATACAGAATTGGGCAACCAACAACACGGCGTATTGTTGAAGGAACGCCACAGTAACCAAACTCAACGCAGACAATGCGAGCGCCAACATGATGATGGGACGTCGACGACCAAGCAAGTCGGATCCGGCTCCCCAAATGTATGGCGCTACCAACGATCCTGCCTGCTGTGCAGCAAAAAGCAATCCGACTGCGGCAGGCGCGGCTCCCAAAGCGCCAAAGTGGTTGGCCATCAACGGTATCGTCAATCCGTTTGACGCAAACAGACTCGCCTGACTCAGTGCCAAAAAGCGCAACGAACGAGCATTGGCGGTACGCGCAGTGAACATGATGCATTCCATAGGGTGATTGTGCGCTCATGGTAGCACGAAAGTGTCGTTAATCGAGGAGTGGGAGCCAGAACGCATCCATCAGATGCACAACACCTACTGCACGCATGGGGACCCCTTCACCCCGCAGGATTTCTTCTTGGACAATCGCATCTGGTGCAGTAATCCGCCCGTTCGCAGCGACAACCCGCCACCAAGGGATGGTTTGCGGGCAATGCGCCATTGCCCAACCGACGCCACGAGCCCCACGTGGTACGACGATGACCCGTGCGATGGCTCCGTAGGTCGTTACTTTCCCGAGCGGAATGCGCGCTACGATGGCATACACGCCAGCATATGGTGTACTCACAGCAAACCTCGCATGGTACAATCGACTCAGTATCCTACCCGGAGTACGACGCACCATGCCTGAACATCGTAACCGCCTGCCACGCCGTCGCAACGGCCGCGACGCACACAACCCACTACCATTATCACTGATACGCCGCACTACTCCCGGCAACGGGGGCGGCGGTACCTTCATTTCTCGCCTTTTTGTGGGCTGCTTTTCGGCTATTCTCGTCATCGTTGTGATCCTGGGGATTGTCGGCTATGCGGCGTACGCATCGCTCACCGCAGAGCTGTTACCACGCCTCGAGACTATTCGTGGCCGGACCACCTTCGAGACGAGTCGGTTGCTCGACCGCAATGGGGTGGTTTTGTACGAATTCTTTGGTACCGGCCGCCGCACGAAAGTCGGGCTCGGCGATGTATCGAAAGATTTGATCAATGGGACGATTTCCATCGAAGACAAAACCTTTTACTCCAACCCAGGCGTGGATTACATCGGTATTGCACGTGCAGCATTCTACAGCGCTACTGCAGGTGAAGTAGTCGGTGGTGGTTCGACAATCTCGCAACAAGTCATCAAGCAAGTGGTCCTCACCGAACAAGAACGCTCCAACGACATCGAAAGCCGCATTCGCCGCAAAGTCGTCGAAGTAGTGCTCGCCCAAGAGATTTCGAATCAATACACCAAAGACGAAATTCTCGAACTCTACGTCAACGAAATCTATTACGGCAACCTCGCCTACGGCATCGAAGCTGCCTCGAACACATACTTCAAAACCACCGCTGCCCAGCTCACCCTGCCACAAGCAGCACTGTTGGCCGGGATGCCACAACTCCCCACTGACTATGATCCGTATCTCTATGCAGTCAACAACACCATTCCTGGGATAAGCCTCAATGCAGGCTGGCGCAGTCCCTCGTACGACCTGGGCGACGACACGAGTCCAACCAAATGGCGTCAGATTGCTGTGTTGCGCCAAATGGTAGACAACGGATACATCACCGAAGGAGCGGCCGTTGCAGCTGCTTCAGAAGATCTGCGTTTCGCAGGCGTCGAAGTACCCATCAACGCGCCGCATTTCGTCTTCTACGTGCGCCGCATGCTCGAAGAACAATACGGACCGCAATTCGCGACATTGGGGTATTCGATTTACACCACGATTGACCTGGAACTCCAACAAACCGCCCAGAAAATCGCCACCGAACGCATTGCAGAGCTCGTCGAGCGTAACATCCACAATGCCTCGGTGGTCGTGATGCAACCCAATACGGGCCAAATTCTGGCGATGGTCGGCAGTGTCGATTACAACCGCACCGAACAAACCAAAACCGAAGGTTTTGATGGCAACGTCCTCGACGGTCAGGTCAATGTAGCAACGAACCTGCGTCAACCGGGGTCCGCACTCAAGCCCTTCAACTACCTGGCTGCCATGGAACGCGGGATGACTCCGGCCACCGTCATGTGGGACGTCGAAAAGACCTTTCCATCGCTGGGAACAGAACGCTATACCCCAAAAAACTACAACGGGAAGTGGAATGGCCCCCTGCGTATGCGCCAAGCACTCGCAAACTCACTCAACATGCCAGCCATCGATGCACTCCGGTACGGCGGCATCAGTAACTTGCTCGGCTTACTCGATCGCGTCGGCATCAAATCACTCAAGCGCGGTGAAGGATTTTATGGCCTCGCCCTCACACTCGGTGGTGGGGAGGTAACCCCCCTCGAACTGACCACTGCATACAACACAATAGCCAGCAACGGCATCTACTACGAACCACAGGCGATACTCAAAGTCGTCGATCCGACCGGCACCATCGTTGATCAACTGGCAGCCCCGGTTGGCATCCCTGCGGTCAAACCCGACATCGTCGGAATCATCGTCGACATGATGAGTGACGACAATGCCCGAGCAGCAATATGGGGCACCAACAGCAAACTCAAATTGTCACGGCCTGCAGGCGTCAAAACTGGGACGTCCAACGACTGGCGCGATGCGTGGGCACTGGGGTACACACCATATGTCACCATCGGTGTCTGGACGGGGAACAACAACAACGAACCGACAGACAAAGTCGAAAGTCTCACCGGCGGCGGTATCATTTGGCGCAATATCATGGAGTATATTTTCGCAAACGAACGCCTCAATACCCTGCTTGCCGAGCCTTTCAACGGTGAGTTGCCCATCGCGTTCACCCGCCCCAAAGGCATCACCGAACAACCCATTTGCCCACTCCCTGGGCCGTTCAACAATCGTTCAACCGAGCTGTTCACGCGCACCATGGGAGCGGGGCCAATTGCACCGTTGCCGAGTGACGAACCGTCGCTTCCCGATCCGACAGGGTTGCCAGACCAAGGCGGCCCAGATCCGTGCGCTGGATTACTCCAACCGGTTACCGTGGTCAAAATCAACCTAGATTTGCCGCTGTCCGGGGTTATTACGGACACGGCGGTTATTTCGACCAGTCTGTGCACCCCCACCGAAGGGCTATCGGTTCCACCGGATCGGTTAGTCAATGCCGTCGCGTGGATTGTCCCACCGCCCGAACCCGATATTAACGTCAATCTCAATTGGGAGGTGGCTTCCAACGCTGCAGAACGAATTCCGCCGATTTTGCCGTTTGATGCAGCAATGATACCGGTCTGTACAACCGAACTGCTTGGTCAGTTTGGGCCACCGGTCGAAGGTGCGGTGCGCATGCCCGAGCTCCGCAAAATGGATGCACAGACGGCGCTCAGCACACTGAATCAATTGGGTATCACGAATGTGTTCGTTGATGAGCAATCGCGTGAACGCATCCCCGAAGTCTTCGACCAATACGGACCATACGAAGTCATCGGAAGCATTCCGTCCGTCGGTGAATGGATACTTCCTGGCGCATCAGTGGTTATCGGCGCACGCGGTCCATAACGTCACCATCTCAATCGAGTAACACCTGCAACACCTGCTCGTGCACCTCTGGCCCATGCCCTGACTCGCTCAAGGCATGGGCGATTGTTTGCCACCACGGTGTATCTTCGGTCACCACGATGTTCCACCGTGCGAGAGTTTTGAGCTTTTCCGGCCAACACTCCGCAACCACCACCACGGGGGTGGCCATCGTGAGGCGAACACTCCCCGCAGGCGTGCCGCTCGATTGCCGTGTGGTGCCCTCGAGGAGCTGCTGTGCGTTCTGACCCATCCACCCTGCACGCAGGTGCACAGGGCACGCCGCGGCGAACGTCGACGTCCATTGCA
>CANHPK010000060.1 GCA_947462525.1 Roseiflexaceae bacterium
AGGAGGTGCTTGACACGATGGGTGTCATCAGCGCAACGCGCATGGGGGCGTCGTCGGTGGTGATTGGTGGCCCGCTGGTGCCAGCAGATCGTGGCGACGCATTGCGGCACCATCTGCGGGCGGTGGTGGCTGGGGTACGCGGTTAGGGTACGCGTGTGGGGGTGCGGGTACGCGTCAGGGTTTTGGTGCGGGTGGGCGATTTGGTGGGCGTGAGCGTTTTGGTGCGGGTGACGGTGGGGGTCAACGTGGCGGTCTTGGTGGGCGTGTGCGACCTTGTCCGCGTCGCAGAAGGTGTTGCCGTCGGGGTTTTGGTGTACGTGTGTGTCTTTGTGGCAGTCGCAGTCTTACTCGCGGTACGCGTTTTTGTAGGCGTTTTGGTGGCGGTCAAATAACGGGTGTTGGTGGGTGACAGGGTCTTTGATGGCGACAGCGACGGTGTGTACGTTGCAGTCGCGGTGTGCGTGGCAGTTGCGGTATCGGTGGGTGTTGCCGTTGGGGTTGCGGTATCGGTGTGTGTCGCCGTTGGAGTTGCGGTCGCGGTGTGCGTCGCGGTGTTTGAAGGCGTTGAAGTGGCAGTCGCAGTAGGGGTAGACGTTGGGGTGTGTGTCGCGGTGGCGGTTGCAGTGTTGGTATGCGTGGCTGTGGCGGTAGCAGTGTGTGTAGAAGTCGCAGTTGCGGTTGCGGTCGCGGTGTGCGTCGCTGTTGCGGACGGTGTGTATGTATGGGTTGCGGTGGCAGTCGCGGTGTGCGTACTCGTAGCGGTGGAAGTGGGTGTCGGCGGGGTGAACACCTGTACGGTTGCGAGATCATCTCCCATTTCGCCTGCGTTGTCACCACGCATGGTGGTGTCGCCGTACCCGAGTGCACCGTAATAATTCGCGCCCCAGCATTTTATTGATGCGTTATCAAGAATTGCACAGACATGAAACTCACCGACCGCTGCGGCTGTGACGGTCCGCCCCGTTCCCAAACTGATCGGACTCAGTCGCGTCGGCTCGTAGTAGCGATCAATCTTGTCGCCGAGCCCGAGTTGCGCAGATTCGTTGTAGCCCCAACACTTGAACGAACCGGACGCGAGCAGTGCGCATCGAATGGAGTAAAAGCGTTGCACCCCGTTGTTGATAATCTCGACCACGGGATCACCGCCAAAACTGATTATTGGCAATGAATCGCCCATCTCGTTTGCGTTATCCCCCAAGGTGCTCAAGCCATTGGTCGTGCCCAAGCCCAAAATGCCAGAGAAGTTTTCCCCCCAGCATTTTGTGGTCGTTCCGTTGAGGATGACGCAGGCAGAGCCGAGACCAACAAATAACTTCGTCACGGTAGCTCCACTCCCGAACGCAAACGGAACCAGGTAGTCGCCCATTTCGTTGGGAAACCGGCCGACCATTTCGAAGAGACCATGTCCGTAGACGGGGTTCCCCCAACAGACGACGCCACTGTTGTCGAGCAGCGCACAGACCATTTGTGCAGTGGTAGACACTTCTGTCGCAGTGCGCCCGGTCCCTAGATTGACGGTCGGGAGGGAGTCGCCCATTTCGTTTGCACCGTCGCCACGGATAACGGTGTCACCCAAACCGAGTTCGCCGTGGGCGTTCGACCCCCAACATTTCAGGGTGTTGTTGTCCAACACCGCACACGCATGATTTTTGCCGAGCGCAATCGACTTGACGGTCCGTCCTGTACCAAAGTTGATGGCTGGGAGGTTGTCGCCCATTTCGTTTGCAGTGTCACCACGATTATTGGTGTCACCCAAACCGAGCTGGCCTTCGTTGTTCCACCCCCAACATTTGACCGTGTCGTTATCGAGGATTGCACAGACATGCATTGATCCCACGGCGATTTTTTTGGCAGTGCGACCGGTCCCGAGATCGATATATGGGAGGTTGTCGCCCATTTCGTTGGCGTTGTCACCGAGCGCAGTGGTATTCCCATTGCCCAATTGGCCGTACCCATTGAACCCCCAACACTTCACCCCGCCATTGGCAAAGCGGACACAGGTGAACATGTTGCCGGCTTTTATCTCGACCGGGGTCGATACGGTCGCACTACTGAGTGCCGCATGCGCACGCGGTATCCCGGCTGAGCTATTGGAACTCGGGACCGTGGTGTTGAACGCTGGGTAGAGGAAGAAAAAAACCGCAAGCATCAGCCCGGCAACAAAAAATCGTGGAGAAGTACTCATGGTAGGCTGCCTCATCGGTCATCAGAAAGCGAGCGGACGCAGTGCGCCGCGTGCATGGGTGTTGCAGATTCTTGGGGGTTTGGGTAGTGTCAATGCGGTACGTGCCACGTCATAACAGGAAAAAGTATGAAATACCATCATATCTTGTTCCAATTTGTCAAAATAAAAATATCATAGTGTTCTCAACAAATTCTATACATGTCGAAAACATGACGACTGCAGAAGTCACTGCTGTGTGAATTTTTTGTCTTGGGCCCGTCCGTTGTACGCACAACCGGCATGCATTGCGTCTATAGTTGCCGTGATACCCGTGAATGTGGCAGACATGGCTCGAGGGGAAATGTATGCATGGGAACGGAATCAGAGCATCGAAGGACGCGGAGGGTTATGAGGAGAACGTTGGGTGGGGTTGGCGAGCACATTGGCGGGTGCGATGTGAAGCGAAATGTTGCGGGCGAGCCCCATGCACCTGCGTGCATGGGAACGGAATCAGAGTATCGAAGGACGCGAAGGGTTAGGAGGAAAACATTGGGTGGGGTTGGCGAGCACATTGATAGGCGCGAGGTGCGGTGAAAAGAAACTGTTGAGCCCCATGCACGGAGGTGCATGGGGCATCCTTGGTGGTGATTGGTGGACCGTTGGCGCTAGCAGAACGTGGCGATGGAGTGCGGCACAATCTGCGGGCGGTAGGGGCGGCGATACGCGGCTAAGGTCTGCGTGTGGGGGTGCGGGTACGCGTCAGCGTCTTGGTGCGGGTGGGTGATTTGGTCGGCGTGAGCGATTTGGTACGGGTGGCAGAGGGTGTCAATGTCGGCGATTTGGTCAGAGTCACCGATGCAGTCAATGTGGCTGTTTTGGAGGGCGTGAGCGACCTCGTCCGCGTCGCAGAGCGTGTCACGGTCGAAGTTCTGCTTGGTATCAGCGTCTTGGTGGGTGATTTGGTACGCGAAGGTGACACCGTTTTGGTGGCGGTGGGTACGAAGATTGTCTCTACCGAATATGAGGGCAGTGCTGATCCCATGTCGGTGGAACTGCTGCCTCTGTTGAGCGCGTCTCCATATCCGAGTTGGCCTTCCCCACCGCGCCCAAAGCAGCGCACCGTGTAATCGACAAACATGACACAGGTATGCAGGTCACCAACCGTGACACGGGATATGGTAGCGGTGGTGCCGAGGTTTACCGGTGCAAGCGCATCACCCATGTCGTCGACATTCGCGCCGCGGTGTGTGACCGTACCCTGACCGAGCTGACCGTATTCGTTCCGGCCCCAACATTTGAGCGTGTTGTTGTCGAGAACCGCACATGTATGATTTGAACCGACGCTGATGGACGTGGCGGTACGGCCGCTGCCGAGGTTCACATAGGGGAGGCTGTCGCCCATTTCGCCGGCATTATCACCAATGTCATTGGTGTTTCCATTCGCCAAACCGAGCTGACCATATTCATTCCTGCCCCAACATTTGACTTGCCCGCTATTGACGATTGCACAGACGTGATAGCGCGCAACCGAAACCGAACGCACAGCGACGTTGGTGCCGAGATTGACGGTCGGGAGTGCGTCGCCCATGTCATTTTGATTGCCCAAACTGCTGATGGTTAATGGCACGCCGAGATTACCCGCTATGTTAAACCCAAAGCATTTGAGCGTCGCATTGTCCAACACGGCGCAGGCAATTCCAGCGCCGACATCGAACGCAGTGATTGCCTGCGTGCTGCTCAACGAGAGTTGTGGGAGATAATCGCCCATGGTGTTGCTGGTGCTGCCATGTCGTTCGCCTGTTGATATGCCCATAGGATAGCCCCAGCATGCTAATTTGCCATTGTCCAAAAGGGCGCAGGTGTTTGCGTTCCCAGTGGCAATTGATTGGGCGGTGCGACCAGTGGGCAACGCGATGGTGTTGAGTGCTGACCCCATCTCGCCTGCATTGTCACCGAGATTCGTTTCATTTTCGTACCCGAGTTTGCCATAAAAGGCATTCCCCCAGCACTTGATTGTTCCGTTACCCAAGAGTGCACAGGTGTGTTCGGGGCCGAGTTGGACATCGACGACCGGGTTGGTCGCACTGACATCAACAAGGGGTAGGGTCGGAGCTTGCCCGGTGGTTCCGTCGCTATACTGCGTGGTGTTTCCGTATCCCAGTTGACCAGAAGTATTGAACCCATAGCAGCGCAATTTGCCGCGGCTGTCGAGCAGACAGGTAGAATTGCCGCCAGCGCTAATACGCGGTGCCGGAGTCATCGGGATACGGGTGGCTGTGGGTGTATATGTACGTGTGGGAGTGCTTGTTTGGGTGGCTGTAGCTGTTCTGCTCGCCGTCCACGATGCAGTTGCTGTTGCTGTGTGTGTGGCGGTTGCCGTTGAGGTTCTGCTCGCCGTCCACGATGCAGTTGCTGTTGCTGTGTGTGTGGCGGTCCAGGTCGGAGTCAACGTGGCAGTAAACGTGGGGGTCGCTGTTCTGCTCGCGGTCCACGTGGCAGAGGGTGTCTCGGTGTTCGAGGGAGTGGCGGTCGGCGTGGGGGTGGAAACGCCTTCGACAGAGTATGCCGGCAATGACGAGCCCATCTGCGTTGGACTGTTGCCTCTGCTGAGAGGGTCTCCGTAGCCGAGTTGGCCTTCACCACCGCGCCCAAAGCAGCGTACGTTAGTATTAATAAACATGACACAGGTATGCAAATTCCCCACGGTGACTTGAGAAATAGTGGTGTTGGTACCAAAGTTGACCGCTTCGAGTGCATCGCCCATTTCTTCGGGGCTGTCGCCGCGCGTGATGTCCGTACCCTGACCGAGTTGCCCATATATGTTGAATCCCCAACATTTGAGCGTATTGTTGTCGAGTATTGCGCAGGTATGCTTATCGCCCGCACTAATTGAGACGGCAGTACGATTGCTTCCGAGGTTGACAAAAGGCAGATTGTCGCCCATTTCGCCCGGATTATCACCAATGGTCTCGGTTGTACCGTTCCCCAATTGACCAAATCCATTATCACCCCAGCATTTGACTTGCCCACTGTTCACAATGACACAGACGTGTCTACTCCCGGTTGCAACTGCACGTACTGCGATGTTGGTGCCGAGATTGACGATGGGGAGCGCATCGCCCATGTCATTACTATCCCCGAGGGAGGTGGTGGTCGTAGGGACACCAAGTGCTCCAGACAAGTTATTCCCGAAGCACTTGAGGGTTGCATTGTTCAATATGACACAGGCGAATGAAAAACCGACGTCATAGGAGGTGATTGCTTCTGTGCTGCTCAGGGTAAGCTGCGGCAGATTATCGCCCATGGTATTGCTCGTGCTGCCGGGTCGTATTCCCGACTGTATGCCGATAGTGTTACCCCAGCACGCTAACTTCCCGTTGTCGAGGAGGGCACAGGTATTGGTCGGCCCAGTTGCAATTGAAAGCGCGGTTCGACCACTCGGCAATGCAATGGGATTGAGCGCTGACCCCATTTCGCCTTGGTTATCACCGAGGTTTATGATGTCTTCTGAGCCTATACCGCCATAGAACGCGTAACCCCAACATTTTATCTTTCCATTGTTGAGGAGCGCACAGGTGTGGTTGCCACCCACTTGGACGTCGACGACCGTATTGACCGTGCTGACATCGACAAGGGGCAAGATCGGTACAGATCCGGTCGAGCCAGTGCCGTAGTTTGTTGTGTTACCGTAGCCGAGTTGGCCAGCATTGTTGTAGCCATAACAGCGCAGATTGCCACGGCTGTCGAGGAGACAGGTCGAATCGCCGCCCGCGCTGATACGTGGTGCTGGAGTCATAGGCAAACGAGTGGCTGAGGGAGTATAGGTCTGTGAGGCAGTGGGCGTCTGTGTGACTGTCGCCGTTTTGCTCGCCGTCCACGTTGCTGTGGCTGTGTTCGTGGCGGTGGCTGTATTGAGCGGAGTGGACGAGGCAGTACGGGTGGGTAATGGAGTATTTGTGGGTAACGGAGTGTTTGAGGGTGATGGAGTGTTCGACGGTGTTGCAGTGGGGAGATACGCTTCCTCGGCGGAGTATGACGGCAATGCAGATCCCATCTGCGCTGGATTGGTGCCTCTACTGGTGGCATCCCCGTAGCCGAGTTGCCCTTCGTACCCACGGCCGAAGCAACGGACCGTGTAATCGACAAACATGACGCAGGTATGGTCAGAACCAATACTGACACGGGATATGGTAGCGCTCGTGCCCAAGTTGACGGCCGGGAGTGCATCACCCATGTCGCCGACGTTCGTGCCGCGATATGCTTGGGTACCCTGGCCGAGTTGACCGTACCCATTAAAACCCCAACATTTGAGGGTGTTGTTGTCGAGCACGGCACAGGTATGGCCGAATCCCGCACTGATAGCTATGGCGGTACGATTGCTGCCGAGATTCACATACGGCAAGTTGTCACCCATTTCGCCGAGGTCGTCGCCAACGTTCGCACTACTGCCATTCGCTAGCCCCAGCTGACCATACTCATTCCAGCCCCAGCACTTGACTTGTCCGCTGTTGACAATGGCACAGACGTGATAGCCACCGATCGCAACGGCACGCACTGCGACATTGCTGCCCAGGTCTACCGCGGGAAGTGCATCACCCATGTCATTTTGATCGCCCAGAGATGGAATGTCAGATGGGACCCCGAGGTTGCCTGACTGGTTCATCCCAAAGCACTTGAGTGTCGCATCGTCCAACACTGCACAGGCAATAAAAAGCCCCACGTCATACGAGGTGATTGCGTGCGTGCTACTCAAGGAGAGTTGTGCGAGGTTGTCGCCCATGGTCCCGCTATTTCTGCCGTAATCGATGTAGTCAGCGTCAGCGATGCTACTGCCCCAACACGCCAGTTTGCCATTGTCCAAGAGGGCACAGGTGTTTTCGCCCCCCGTAGCTATCGATTGGGCGGTGCGACCATTGGGCAACGCAATGGTGTTGAGTGCTGACCCCATCTCGCCTGCGTTGTCACCGAGATAGGTTTCATTTTCGTACCCGAGTTTGCCGTAATCAGCATTCCCCCAGCACTTAATGGTTCCGTTATTCAAGAGTGCACAGGTGTGCGTGCTTCCCACTTGGACGTCGACCACGGTGTTGGTCGAACTGACGTCGACAATGGGCAACGTCGGTGCAGTCCCGGTGCCGCTATCACTCGTGTTGGTTGTGTTGCCGTAGCCGAGTTGGCCAGATGCATTGTCACCGTAGCAGCGCAGTTTGCCGCGGCTGTCGAGCAGACAGGTTGTATAACCACCTGCGCTTATTTGCGGTACCGGCGTCATCGCGACACGACCAGAAGCGGCCGCAGAAGCAGTAATCTGCACGCGCAACGGAGTGAATGTGTACAAGGAAAACACGGCGAACACCGTGACAAAGAATATAACTAGTTGCACGCCGCGCAGTGAACTCGGAATCATGATGCACCTTTGTTTATTGATATCTTTATTTTATCATGATAAAAATAAATATTTGTTAATCATATGAGCAAAAATGCTGTTTATGCGTGTGTATTGCTCATATAGAAGCATAGTTTAAAATTCCATGAGTCGAGTAATGTAAAAAATTACGCGGCAGATGTTTTCTGCCGCGCTGTTTTTTTCTCACACCATCTGTCTCTGAGCGGTGGCCTTACGGCCGTCTGGTACGGGTAGCGGTGCGTGTTCGTGTCGGGGATTTGGTGAGCGTCGGGGATTTGGTGAGCGTCGGGGATTTGGTAAACGTCGGAGATCTA
>CANHPK010000061.1 GCA_947462525.1 Roseiflexaceae bacterium
AGTACGTTCAGTCATAAACCCTATTTTTTTAACCGCGAAAACGTGCAGCGCTACACCAATAACATCTATTGCGAACACTGCCCATTACGCACCGCGTGCCCATTTGACGGGACATACGAGGACATCGGTGCGCAGTTGTTTCGCTGAGTAACGCTTAATGCGCATCAATGTTCGTATCTTTTTCTTTTGGTGAGTCAACCCCACGCAGACCCTCCAAAAACGAGGCACAGCAAACCATTCTCCTGCTTGCGCCTCCACCAAGACCAAAACCCCCTCAATGACTGCGAGCGTCGTCGCTACGCCCGCCATTCCATAGCAACGCAGGCTACACGAGGCTGCTCACACCGCCCGCGGCGCGCCGCGTGCGGTTTTCTGTTCATACAGCGCACACGCTACGGAATGCAGTCGATAGTGCAGCGCGTGAAAATGGAACGAAGAGAATCGGTGCAGTCATCGACGGGAACGGTGTGCTTTAAGGCATCCAAAAGGCATGTATAGAATCTGTAGAGAATGATTTCGTACACTAGGGAAAGTTCAATAACCATAGAATGCTCGGAGTCACAATCATGCGGCGATATATAGCGGTTGTATTGGGATTGATGCTCGTCATCACCGTCGGGATGTGGCAACCTGAGTCTGGGAAATCAGTGGCAGACGCAGCCGAATCCCGTGCAGAGACCGCAACGGCTTCCATGACGCCGACCTCAATCCCCAACATCGGCTCACTTATGGTCGCAGCAGGTCATAACTACAGTTGTGCATTGCTGACGGATGGGACGGTGCGGTGTTGGGGTGCAAATGATGCTGGCCAGCTTGGTTTGGGCAATACGAATTATTATGGGGATGATGCAAACGAAGTAGGTTCTGGACTGCCGACGGTCAATATCGGCCAAACCGTCAAATATATTACAGCCGGGGAACACAACACAACCTGTGCCATCCGCGCCGATGACGCGACCGTCTGTTGGGGTAATGGGTATGGGTACCTCCTCGGCACTGGTGCTTGGACCAACACTATCGGTGATTCGAGCGGCGAAATGGGCAGTGCACTGACGCCCGTCGACTTCGGCAGTAGCTATGCAGTGACCCTGAGCGAGGGTGACAATCACATCTGTGCATTGCTGGCGAGCGCTGAGGTCAAATGTTGGGGCCAAAATGATTATGGCCAGCTCGGGATCAGCGGTACCGCGAACTATGGGGCGAGCGCCGAGTTGGGGGCCAATTGGACTGCGGTTAACTTGAATGGGCGTACCGCAGTAGCGGTATCGGCCGGTGCGTTCCACACTTGTGCCATCCTCGACACGGGTGCCGTCGCCTGCTGGGGACTGAACGACAAAGGACAATTGGGGTATGGCGATACCACGAATCGCACCTCTGCAGATTTGGGTAGTGCGCTGACCACGGTCAATCTGGGGACCGGACGCACAGCCACAGCCATCGCCGCAGGCGGGTACTACACCTGTGCGATTTTGGACAACGGTACACTCAAATGTTGGGGCTACAACGCAACGGGGCAATTGGGTCAAGACTCAATCACGACCCTCGGCGATGGTGTCAACGAGATGGGCGACAATCTGCTCCCGGTATACCTCGGTAGCGGGCGGACCGCCAAGAGCGTGTATGCCTCTCGCCGCGCAGACCTCGACTATACCTGTGCCATCCTCGACGACGATACCCTCAAATGTTGGGGCGAAAATGCCACAGGACAACTCGGAGTCGGCGATAGCAACAATCGCGGTGATGCGACGGGCGAAATGGCGACGCTCAGCACGGTGAATCTGGGAACCGGCCAAACGGCTGCACAGGTTGCCATGGGTGAGCGGCATACGTGTGTCTTGTTGAAATCTGCCTACGTCAAGTGCTTTGGTAACGCAAGTGCTGGGCAACTGGGCTATGGCTCAACATTTGGATACGGCGGCAATTCGATAACGATCGGCGATAACATCCCAATCGTCGACCTGAGTGACGTCATACCGCCCACATTGACCCCCACCATGACTTCTACGCGTACCAAGACACCAACAAAAACCAAGACACCGACCAAGACCAAAACACGCACAAAAACGAAGACACCAACCAAAACGAAGACACGGACCAAAACGTTTACACGGACCAAAACCAAGACACCCACAAAAACCTTTACACGGACAAAAACCAAGACACCCACAAAAACCTCTACACGGACAAAAACTTACACACCGACCATGACGAATACACCAACCATGACCCCTACGCCCGTGAGTGGGTCGCTGATGATCGCAGCTGGACACAACTACAGTTGTGCGGTGCTGACCAACGGTGCACTCAAGTGTTGGGGCGAGAATAATGCCGGTCAATTGGGGTTGGGCAACACGGACATCTATGGGCTCACATCCAGCACCATCGGCTCTGGATTGCCGGCGGTAGACATCGGCCAGACCGTCAAGTACGTCGCTGCCGGTGAAGGCAACGCGACCTGCGCCATCCGCGCCGACGACAAGACCGTCTGCTGGGGCGATGGGTATGGGTATCTGCTCGGGACAGGCGCTTGGAGCGCGACTATCGGTGATTCCAGCGGCGAAATGGGCAGTGCACTGACACCCGTCGACTTCGGCAGTAGTTATGCAGTGACCCTGAGCGAGGGTGATGATCACATTTGTGCATTGCTCGCCAGCGGTGCGGTCAAATGTTGGGGCCAAAATGAATACGGCCAGCTCGGGATCAACGGTACCGCGAACTTTGGCGATAGCGCCGAATTGGGTACCAGTTGGCCAGCCGTCGATTTGAATGGAAATACTGCAGTGGCGGTATCGGCCGGTGCGTTCCATACGTGCGCCATACTCAACTCGGGCAACGTCACCTGTTGGGGTTTGAACGACTATGGTCAATTGGGGTATGGCGATACGACGAATCGCGGCTCTGCCAATTTGGGGAGTGCATTGCAAACCGTCAATCTCGGTACCGGTCGCACGGCCACAGCCATCGCCGCTGGTGGGGCCTTCACCTGTGCGGTACTCGACAACGGCACACTCAAGTGCTGGGGCTACAACGCCTCCGGTCAATTGGGCCAAAACTCGACAGTCACCCTGGGCGATGGTGTCAACGAAATGGGTAACAATCTGCTGCCTGTCTATCTCGGTGCAAGTCGTACTGCCAAGCGCGTCTATGCCTCACGCCGCGCTGACCTCGACTACACCTGTGCCATTCTCGATGACAATTCGCTCAAATGCTGGGGCGAAAACGGGAGCGGACAACTCGGCGTCGGCGATAGCGATAACCGCGGTGATGCTGCAGGCGAAATGGCAGCGTTGGGCACCGTGAATTTGGGGACCGGCCAAACGGCCGCACAGGTTGCCATGGGTGAGATGCACACCTGTGTGTTGCTCACATCAACCGATATCAAGTGTTTTGGCAAGTCTAATCAAGGGCAACTAGGTGATGGGCTCGGCTATTACATGTATGGAGACAGTAGCTCTCGAATGGGCGATAATCTGCCGATTGTCAATCTTGGAGTAGTGACTCCCTAACAGATCTCGGATACACCTGACCAACAGATGTTGACGGGATTGGCATATTCGGTACGTATCCTGCACCACACGCGGCAAGCCGCGTGTGGTTTTCTTTGCACAATCGAACCCCGACGCAACGGCGCAGCGAGCGTCATTGCAGAGGCTGCAGGGTTGGGAACGTCTGCTGCGTGTAGCGCGCTGTTCCTCTGCGTGACACAGAAAATTTTTGAAAAACATCTGAAGCAGATATGTTTTCATGTATAAAAATTAATACTTGTCTGAATATTAAGCTTTTATCCGTTAGAGATACGCTATCTGCGAAAACCTTTATGCTCGCATTGTAGAGAATTTGTCGAGAATGGTTTCGTATACTATACATAGTTGATTTAATTGAAGATTTGCAAGATCACTCCGTACGGTATCGTACGTTCGCGCACGATGTCCACGAAGTTTGCGTCTTTTCTTACTGAAGGAATCACCCCATGCCACCGTTTTATCACCGCCCACTGTTCCGCCGCCTCCTGGCGGTCAGTGTAGTCCTGTTGGTGTTTTGTGCAGTGCCCATGCTGCAACAACATGGGACGCAGTCAGCCACAGCACAATCGCGCTTGAGTCCGTCGTACATGATTGCAGCGGGCCCCCTCTATACGTGTGCGGTACTCACTGATCGAACACTCCGCTGTTTTGGGCAGAATTACGACGGCCAATTGGGATTGGGCAATACAGACACATACGGTGACGTGAGCAGTGAAGTAGGTACCGGCTTGCCGGCAGTCGACATCGGGCAGACGGTGAAGTACATTACCGCCGGGAATTCGAATACCACCTGTGCCATCCGTGCCGATGACGAAACGGTCTGCTGGGGCATGGGACTGAACTATATGCTTGGGAACGGCGTAAATGCCAATGTCGGTGATACAGGTGGCGAAATGGGGAGCGCGCTGACACCTATTGACTTTGGTACGAGTCACGCAGTCAGCTTGGATATCGGGCTTTTTCATGGCTGTGCATTACTGGCATCTGGTGACGTCAAATGCTGGGGGAGCAACAGCTTTGGTCAGCTCGGGGTCAATGGAAATGTCCAGACCCTGGCGGAGCTCGGCAGCAACTGGCCGGCGGTCGATTTGGGGAGTGGTCGTACAGCCCTTGCAATTACCGTCGGGAACTATCACTCTTGTGCCATCTTGGACACCGGAGCGGTGGCATGTTGGGGGAGGAATGATTCTGGTCAATTAGGTTATGGTGACATCACTGATCGCGGGTATAGCGCTTTGGGGAGTGCATTGACGACGGTCAATCTCGGAAGCGGGCGAACTGCAACTGCAATCACGGCCGGTTGGTATTTCACCTGTGCAATCCTCGATAACGGCACGGTGAAGTGTTGGGGAAACAACGATTCTGGTCAATTAGGCCAAAATTCGACCACCAATCTCGGTGATGCTGCAGGCGAAATGGGGGATTTGCTCGAAGTCTATCTCGGTGAAGGACGGACCGCCACCAAAATCGCTGCGAATGCACGCTCTGTCTGTGTCATCCTTGATAACAACACCCTGAAGTGTTGGGGCGTTAATCTCTTTGGAGGATTAGGGACGGGTGACAGCACGAATCGTGGCGATACCGCTGGCTCAATGGCTACGCTCGGCACGGTCAACCTTGGCACGGGTCAAGTACCGGAACAGATTGCAATGGGCAACTATCACACCTGTGTGATATTGACGTCGACCAATATGAAGTGCTTTGGGATGGGGCTCTTTGGTCAACTCGGCACTGGCAGCACTGCGCATGTAGGCATGAGTAGTGCCCAATTAGGTGATGCGTTGCCCCTTCTCGACTTCGACGGCGTGACACCCTCTGTTACGAACACCCCAGCAGAGACAAATACCGCAACGCAGACCGACACCCCGACGCAGACCAGTACCCCAACCCAGACCAATACACCGACGGTGACGCGCACCGCATCCAAAACATACACCCGCAGCAAGACCCCCACCCGGAGCAAAACGAAAACCAAAACCAAAACTCCCACCAAGTCCAAGACCCCCACGCGCACACCGGTCGGCTATGTATCTCGCGTTTCTGCACTGGCAAGTGGATCGAGTCACTCCTGCGCAATCCTGGCTAGCTCGGTGGTCAAATGCTGGGGGCTCAATACCAACGGGCAACTCGGACTCGGCGACACCGCAAGCCGTGGTGATGCCGGTGGCGAAATGGGCAACTCCCTCCCCGCTGTCGATCTCGGCACCGGTGTGCTGGCCAGCAAAGTCTATGCAGGCAATGATCACACCTGTGTTTTGACCACTACCAAACGCGTCAAGTGCTGGGGCGGCAATAGTGCCAGTCAACTCGGCATCGGCGACACCAACCATCGCGGCGATGGCAGTGGCGAGATGGGTGACACGCTCCCCTACGTCGACCTCGGTACGGGGCGTACCGCGAGCGCTGTAGTACTCGGCGAAGGCAGCACCTGTGCACTGCTCGACAACGCAACGCTCGTGTGTTGGGGGCAGAATATATTCGGCCAGCTGGGCGTCGGGTCGATAGACACTATTGGTGATGCAAGCAGCGAAATGGGCGATGCACTCGTCCCCATAGACGTGGGTACCGGCCGGACGGTCAAGAGCATCGCTGCGCGTTCGTTGGGCTACTGTGCGCTCTTGGATGATGACTCCATCAAATGCTGGGGCAACAACTGGGACGGCCAACTCGGCGTCGGCGATACCGACCATCGCGGCGATGGCGGTGGCGAGATGGGCGATGCGCTGGCACGTGTCCCGTTCAGTACCGATCTGACTCCCGTCGAACTCGCAGCCGACAAATACTCGACCTGTGCGCGCTTCGACGACGGCACGGTGCGCTGCTGGGGGTCGAATGGCTTCGGCGCATTGGGCATCGGCGATGCCGTTAACCGTGGCGAATCCGCCGGCCAAATCGCAGCCCTGAGCGCCATCAACCTGGGCAGCGGCCATACCGCCAAGCGCATCTATGGCGGCCTCGGGAACTCGTTCTGCGCACTCCTCGACGACAATGCACTCAAGTGCTGGGGCGATAACTCCGATGCCAACCTGGGCATTGGTGTCGGCGCTACCGACTCCAATTGGGGCAATGCAACCGGCGAGATGGGCGACACCCTGCCAACCATCGATGTCGGCACGGGGACGACCGTCAGCGCATTGAGCATCGGCAGCGACTTCCGCTGTGCCATCCTCACCTTCAGCACCGGGGTCAAATGCTGGGGCGAGAATAGCAACGGCCAACTGGGCAGTGGCTCGACTACCGAAGACTACGGCGTCTACCCGGCGAGCGACATGGGCGACGCCCTCCCGTTTGTGCGCCTGGGCATCATCGTGCCCAGCACATCCACCCCGACACCCACCAAAACATTGACTCCGTCGCGCACAAAGAGCCCGACCAAGACCCTCACCCCAACCAAAACACTCAGTCCGACGAAAACTGCGACACCATCTGCCACGAGCACGGTCAGTCCCACTCCGTAGCACTGCGTGAATGTTACAGGATGTGCGGGACAAACCCATCTCCCTGCACGAGCCGACGCTCGTGCAGGGGATCATTTTTCCGGCGTTGATACTGCACGCGCGTCACCGTTGGCAATCCCGCACACAACACCGAGGCGCTGACGTCGTATCAGTCCCAAGGCTCGTTTGATTCGCCACATGAAAACGAGAAGCATCACCTACAGATTGCGATTGCCTGGGTGGTTCCCCCATCACGAACAACCCAAACACACCGAGTATTTGCGCATGTATCCAACGAATCATCGCTCTATTCCGAAATATGTATATACGGAAAAAGAAAAAACTGAACCATTGCGGTCATTGTGCTGCCGGTTTCGTACGGCGCTGAGCGAGACCATGCAACTGATATGTACGACGAATGCCTTCAGTACCCCTAGGTACATCATGTACCCAAGCACCATCCGTGTGCAGCAGCACATGACGCGTGGTCCAAAAAAGGTGCATGCCTGACGTTTCACCGCCCTCCAGATCCATCGTCCGACGTTGCATATTAATAACAATATTTGTACAAATTGCGACTGGTGTGTTCGATGTATTCTTGACGAATACACTGCGGTAACATTCAATTTTGCTCTTTTTGTTCTGATTTTTTGCATTGAATCAACCTATAAAAAGATTATTCAGGCAACACTATCTATTTCAAATATTTAATGTTATTCTTAAATATTGAATTAATTGTGAATGGATGCCCGCATGTACCATATACGACGGTTTGTTGTGTTAAGTATCGTGATTTTTGTCCTGTGCGGAGCATGGTTATGGCGTCCGCAGGCACCGACGGTGACTGCGCAATCGCGCCTGAGTCGTTCGACCATGGTGGCGGCAGGTCC
>CANHPK010000062.1 GCA_947462525.1 Roseiflexaceae bacterium
AGTCAGCTCCGTGCCGATGGCGAAAAGGATTTGTTCGCCAAAGTAGCCGCTATGTCTCCCGACGAAGCAGCCATCGCCACGCGCCTCCACGAACTCGTCACGACGCATGCTCCCATGCTCGCCCCCAAAACATGGTACGGTATGCCGGCTTGGGCGCGTGATGGTAAGGTCGTCTGTTTCTTTCAGTCCGGGAGCAAATTCGGCTCACGTTACAACACATTCGGCTTCCAAGATGCAGCCACGCTCGATGACGGCCCCATGTGGCCTACGTCATATGCCCTCCAGGCGATGACGCCTGAGGTCGAAGCGCAGATTGTGGCCTTGTTGAAAAAATCAACCAAATAGCATCATACCCACAATACTTGGGCAGTCTGTTTTCTGTGCCAGAGCACACGAAAACAGACTGCCCATTCTGTACTGCATCACTCGCAGGATCCTCCGGTACGCCGCGTCTCTGCGTGATGCCGTTCCTTTTTTCTCTCAGCCCACCGAACTACTACCTACTACCTACTACCTACTACCTACTAATTCTATATCGCTCCGACCACGGCATGCGGCACATACGGTGCTTCGAGGTAGGCGACGTCTTCACGGCTGAGGGCCACATCCAGCACTGCGACCGCTTCGTCCAGATGTGCCGCCTTGGTGGCACCAATAATCGGTGCGTTCACCGGTGCGCGCTGGAGCAACCAGGCAAGCGCAATCTGTGTGCGTGTCACACCATACCGGACTGCTAGCTCTGCCACCCGTTCGATGACGAGCTTGTCTGCCGCGGCAGTGCCGTCGTACTTCGACACTGCAGTCGTATCAGTCTGTGCACGCAGGGAACTCTCTGCTGACCAGTCACGGGTTAGACGTCCCGCAGCCAATGGGCTATACGGGGTCACGCCGATGTTGGCGTCGAGGCAGAGCGGCAGCATTTCACGCTCTTCTTCACGATAGATCAAGTTGTAATGGTTCTGCATCGACACAAACCGCGTCCAGTTGTTTTTCTCGGCAGTATGGAGCGCTTTTTGGAACTGCCAGGCGTACATGGCTGACGCCCCGATGTAGCGCGTCTTGCCGGCTTTGACGACATCGTGCAGGGCTTCCATCGTCTCTTCGATGGGTGTGTGGTAGTCCCAGCGATGAATAATGTACAGGTCGACATACTCCATCCCGAGGCGTTTCAGGCTGTTGTCGATTTCGTGCATGATCGATTTGCGCGACAAACCGCCGGTGTTTTGCCCATCCTTCATCTTCATAAAGACTTTGGTGGCGACCACGACTTCGTCGCGTTTGGCGTAGTCACGCAGTGCACGGCCCAGGATTTCTTCGCTGGCACCCAACGAGTAGATATTCGCCGTGTCGAAAAAATTGACGCCCTGGTCGATTGCATGCTTCACCACCGCCCGGCTATCGTGTTCGTTGAGCACCCACTTGTGGATCCAGTTCGTATCGCCGAAGCCCATGCAACCCAGACAGATGCGCGAAATGTCCATGCCCGTGTTGCCCAGTTTTGTGTACTTCATGGTTCTTCCTTCTGTGATCGCACGAAAAATGTCTTGAATCATACACGACGCAGTACCTGCCTCTTGCGCGGTAGAGCCGGTTCTACGTCTGTGCAGAACCAAAACCCGCACCCGTGAGATGCGCTATACTGCGCAGACTCGCGCACACAGACGGAGCAACAGATGCCTTCACGATACGCCGATGTCCCCGAATACTACGCAACGTTGACCGACGCACAACGGACAACCATGAGCGAGATCATTGATTTTGTCCTCGCCGAGTTCCCGCACCTCGAGGTCAAGATCGCCTGGAACAAGCCACACATCCACCACAACGGCAAGTATGTCCTGGGGATGGAAGCCGCCAAGAAACACCTGATGTTTCACCCGTGGAGTGTCCCCGTCTTCGAGCGTTTTCTGCCGCGTCTGACCGGATATGTCAGCGGCAAGCGCACCTTCCAAATACCCCTCACCTGGACCATGGACCGCACCCTCATCCGCGACATCGTCGTCGCCCAACTGGCGACCATGGAGTAGCTGTCCCCGGCGATACCGTCCGTTGCACCTGCAACGGACGGTTTTTTGTGTCACGCGGGGATGACAAACGTGCTGAACGAATCCGGCGGCAGTGCCGGCGTAATCACCTGATTACCGATCATGATGGATGAGGGGTACAAACGTCACTCCCGCCGACATTATTTGCACCATGGGCATGCGGAAGCCCGTAAAGTTGGCAAGGACACCCTGCGCAAAAAACGCGCTGCATGGTGCCGCCTCACGTGTGACGTATTGCCCCTATGGTACGCTAGATTGGAGAGATGCAAATCAAGGAGGCTCGTATGCCGCTCGACGTGATTGCCTTGGCGAGCGCAGTGCGTGACATGACCACCCATGTGGTGTCGGGTGCGGCCGAACGTCTGCGTCAACGTGCCATGATCCGTACCATGCTCGAACGCCACAGCGGTCACGAAGAGCACTGGAACGACGTCGTCACCATCAGTGACCGTACCCAGTGGTTGCTGGCGCGGACAACCGAAGCCTTCGATACCGCCCGTCCCGCACCGTTGTGCCCCGACGAGTACATCATCGTCGCCACCGATGGGTCACAACTCGACGTCGAGCGCCACGGGATGGCGGTCTGCGCGCTCATCAACATCGGCCAGGTGTACATTCGCTACGGCGCCCAGCCCGAGGCCCAGCTCAGCTCGGTGCCACAACTCGCCTACCAAGACCATGATTTGTACATCACCACCGGGCTGCGGCGCATACCCGTCGAAGGGCAATTGCTCAACGCCAAGCGTGATGCCCACGAAGGTATCGCACTGGCGGCCTTGGCCGAGACACATCAGCAGGGCGAGATCCCCATCGTCGCCCTGCAAGACGGTACGCTGATGCGTTGGAATCTGGCCAACAGCGAAGACGTGGTACGCACCGCACTACTCGATCCGTATTTGGCAGCCCTCGATCGGTGCAAGGCATTGGGCATCCCGGTGGCATCGTACATCTCGCGGCCGCGCTCGCCCGAGTTCCTCGGCATGGTACGGTTGATGTTTTGCCCCGATGTACGGCTACCTGAGCGCCGCGGGGCAATCTGCGACCAGTGTAGTGATGTACGTGCAGGCCGCGCACCGTCGTGCCGCCCGTGTGACGACATGGCAGATGCGGATATCTACCTCGATCGGCTCGCCGAAGGGCAACGTGGCCCGATTGCACTTTCACTCTCTCGTGCAAATCGCGAGTTTTACCGCGAGCATGCGATTCATTTCTTTTATCTCCGGGTGGGTGACGAAATCGCCCGCGTCGAGGTGCCGCAGTGGGTTGCCCAAAACGCCGCACTCGTCGACCGCGTGCATGCAGTCGTCTATGACCAGGCGCTCCGTGGACAAGGGTATCCTGTTGCGCTGGCACGTGCACATGAACAAGCCATCGTGCGAGCGAGCGACCGCAGAGTGTTTTTGCACATGGTCGAACAGATGCTCGTCAACAACGAATTGCCGGCGTTGAATTCACGCAAGAGGGATAGCAAACAATCTCAGTCTGTTTGATAATGAGTAGTTAGTAGTGAGTAATGAGTAGTTTGAATTATAGAGCGGGGTAGGGAATTCAAGTCTGGTAATGCTCTGGTAATGCCCTGATGAAATAATCCTCCTGTAACTATAAGGAGGACGGTATGCAGCAGCCGAGTATTATTCGTGAGAAAAGTTATCGTTTTGCGTTGCGCATCATTTCTTTATACAAAGCATACGGATCAAAACACGCAAGCCAACCGCTCTTTCATCAACTTTTGCGTTCTGGAACGAGCATTGGAGCAAACGTAGAAGAGGCAATTGGCGCAGAATCGCGTGCTGATTTTCGTCACAAAATGGCGATTGCATATAAAGAAGCTCGTGAAACCGAATACTGGTTGAGGCTGCTTGTTGATTCGAACCTCATCCCTGAATCTGATGTTCAAACAATGTTGCAGCATTCCACTGAGTTAGTAAAAATACTGTATGCAATCGGCAAAACAATGAAAAAAACCTGAAAGATCTCAATTACTAATTACTAGCTACTCACTACTAACTGCTAATCAGTCGCGTCGCAATCGTTGCGTCAAGCGCGCATAGAATGTATTTGACGAATAGACGCGTTTGAACGCGCATGTCCGTTGCGAGCGGCGAATCGTCACCGTGTCGCCTTCTTGGAGCGGGTGATGATCATTGCCATCTGCATAGACTGCTGCCGAATGCCGGCCGCGCAGCGTCAATTGGAGCGTTGCGTCTTCGTGCAAGACCAATGATTTGATGCTGGTCATGTGCGCCGCAATGGGGACCATCACCATCGCTGTCGAGCGTGGGTCCATAATCGGTCCACCCGCGGACAATGCGTACGCTGTCGAGCCGGTCGCGGTAGAAATAATCAAACCATCGGAGTGGTAGGTGTTCAAATGCGTGTCATAGATGCGCACGTCGATGCTGATAATGCGGTTGATATCACGCCGGGTGATGATGATTTCGTTGATGGCAATCAGGTCCAAATCGGGACTACCGTCGACATGCGTGACGACGCCCTCGATCATCGAGCGTTCGTCGATCCAACCACCGCCATCCAAGACGGTGCTGATACCCTCGTAGAACGTGTCGGGCTCGAGTTCGGCCATAAAGTTCAAGTGGCCGAGTGCCACCGGCAACACCGGTACGCCAATCCGCATGCCCACACGTGCCGCACGCAACACCGTGCCATCGCCACCTGCTGCCACAAACAAATCGGCAGGCTCAACCGAGCGTACGTCACGGCCCTCGTGCGAGGCACTGCGCCAGGTGTCGACGCCACGACCGCGCAACCACGTTGTGGCCGCCTCAGAAAAGCGCACACTCGCATCCGAAAAAGGATTGTAAAACACCCCGACGCGCATGGGGTACTCCTACTCG
This sequence comes from Roseiflexaceae bacterium, assembly GCA_947462525.1. GTDB lineage: Bacteria > Chloroflexota > Chloroflexia > Chloroflexales > Roseiflexaceae > UBA965. The sequence continues at coordinate 4,901 of CANHPK010000062.1, forward strand.
GGCCGCATGACGCGTACAAGCGCGTCGGCGATATGGCTGATATCCGTTACTTCGTGCAGTGTATCACAAGCTGGCCCGACTACCAAGAGTGGGACCGGGTTGCGCGTGTGGCTGGGGTCCGATTGGCACTCGAAGTTCCCATGATCGCTCGAAATAACCAACGAATCCTGTGGCCGCAGCGTTGCAACGACCCCACCGACGAGTCGATCAATGCGCGTCACGACGGTTGCCGCGTCAATGGTGCTCCGGCCGTGCCCAACAAGGTCCGTAAGGAATGTTTCGTAGAGTGTCAGCACATGGCCCTGTGCGAGGCGCGCCAGGTTGACCCCAGCATCGTATGCATCAATGGCGGCAACGCGTTCCGGGTGACGCGTCTGCATCACATCGTTGGTGATATCCCACGACAATGCCTGACCCGCCACCAAATCGTCGACCGTGCGAAAACGCACATCCGCACCCTCGGCTGCTATCACACTCGCCGATTTGCGGAGCTTGCGTGTGGCGATGGCATCCCAAAATCCGCCATCAAAGGCGTTGGCAAAGGCACTACTCCCGTGCATCAAGGCACGCCGCAACACACTCTGGTCGCGCAGGGTTTGTTGCAACGCCGTCGGTGGGAAGTGTGATTGATGCCGTTGGACCAGCCCGACGGCATCGATCCCTGCAAACAATGCGGTCTGGCCCGTCCCACTCTGGGGGAGCCCCGGAACACTGAAGCATGCGTCGATTGCTTTGAGCAGGGCATGTCGGTGCCGTCCGACGGCGTTGTGCAGCAGCGGGGCACCTACCAGTGCCTGCACAAACGGCATTGCGGTTGTTGCAAAGGGATTATCGCTCCGAGCATCGGTGAGCCCGATTCCATCGATAAAGACAAAGACGATTGCCATGCGGGCACACTCACTTCGTGTATGGCTGCGAGAGGGTTGTATGGCATGACAATGACGAACAGGAATGTCCGTTTCATTGACAATTCATGGCAAAAACTCTATACTGACATAATATCGTATGCCACGCGCTTGGCGTCTGATTTTGACGCCGGGTTTTTTGTGTATTCGCGCGAAGCGGGAGTCGTGGCCCACCGCTGAGCTAGTAGTATCCGCCTAGGAGAGTTCTTTTATGAGTCAGGGATCAGAAGGTCATTTCGATTGGACGCAGTTGCTGAACGAGTATGATTATGCTCGTCCGCAGCGTGGTGAAGTGCGCGAAGGCGTCATCATGAAGGTCGAAGCAGATTCGATCCTCGTGTCGATTGGTTCGAAGCGCGAAGGTACCATCACCACCGGCGATCTGCGCACCATGGGCGAAGATTTCGTCACGACCCTCAAGGTCGGTGACACGCTCCAAGTGTATGTCCAAGACCCAGAAAACCGCGACGGCGAGCTGGTTCTGTCCGTTGGCATGGTTCAAGTTGCACGCGACTGGGAAGAAGCACTGCAACTCCAAGCCGAAAACGGCATTGTCCAGTCCGCAGTCATCGGCTGCAATAAAGGTGGCTTGTTGGTCCAGTTCAACCGCATCCGCGGTTTCGTTCCGGCATCACAGGTTGCTCAGCTCCATGGTCGTACCGCCGCCGAAGAGCGCCAGCACGCACTGCAGCGCATGGTCGGTCAGACCATTCCGCTCAAGGTCATCGAAGTCGACCGCGAGCGCAACCGCCTCGTGTTGTCCGAGCGCTTGGCCACCCAGGAATGGCGCAAAGCCCAGAAGCACCGCTTGTTGTCCGAACTCCAGCAGGGCGATGTCCTGTCGGGTCGCGTCAACCAGCTCACCAACTTCGGTGCATTCATCGATTTGGGCGGCGCCGATGGCCTGGCCCACATCTCCGAACTTTCGTGGCAGCGGGTCAATCACCCACGTGAAGTCCTGTCCCCCGGCCAGGAAGTCCAAGTGATGATCATCGAAATCGATGCCTCACGCGAGCGCATCGGCCTGTCACTGCGCCGCTTGTTGCCCAACCCATGGGACACCATCGAACAGCGCTACACCATCGGTCAAGAAGTCTCGGGCCCAGTCACCAACGTGGCTCCGTTCGGTGCCTTCGTGCAGATCGAAGACGCAGTCGAAGGCCTCATCCATGCCAGCGAAATCGACGGCGAAGGTGCAGTCACCTCCCGCGATAAGCTCCAGCCTGGTGTGACTGTCACGGCACATATCGTCAGCCTCGACCGCCAGCGCCAGCGCATGGGCCTCTCGCTCAAAAAGCCTGAGGAAATCGAGCGCATCATCGCCGAACAAGCCGCCAAGGCCGAAGCCAGCGAAGAACAAGCCTAATCACTGCCTTACAAACCACCATCTCGCTCCGGCGAGGTGGTGGTTTGTTTGTGTTTTGCTTCTCTCTGTGAAAACGCGGGTACAGCCTGTTGCCACACTGCGCACCGCGTTTCTCACCCGCGCCCATGCACTTGTCGTGTCTGGACAAACAGAAAGGGATGGTCTGCGATTGCCCCTTGCAACAGGAACAACGAGACCATCCCCCAAATCAACAACTGAAAACTGAAAACTGAAAACTACTACCTACTACCTACTACCTACTACCTACTACCTACTACCTATTTTTTCACTATGAGTGGGAACAATCCGCCCTTGAACGGCTCGTCTGCCACCAATCCCTTGCCGTCGGTGATGACGTGTGGCTTGCCATTGAAACGCGTCCCATCGGGGAAGAAGATAAGCGCAAGCACCCGCCGCGGCTGGCTGGATTTGTTGGCATGCGCATAGTGGAAGGTCAAGCCATTGTGGAAGGTCATCTGTCCCTTCTTGAGGGGCACTTTGACCGCCGTGTTGCGATTGATGTCTTTGTTTTCTTCGAATGCAAAAATATCCTGCGGATTGACGAGGTCAATGCCAGTGAGCTTGCCCTTGTTTTGTGTGCCCGGCAC
>CANHPK010000063.1 GCA_947462525.1 Roseiflexaceae bacterium
CTCCAGCTGATACTGCCAGTACGAGGCCTGCTGTGGGCTGGCATTGTGGTCTCTATCATGCTGTACTCGTACCCAATGTTGTTGTGGCAACCAACAACGATTCGCACGGTGGATGATGCCTATTATGAACGGATCCGTCGGCATATTCCTGCAGGAGCGTTGACCGCAGTTGTACCGGGGAACATCCCATTCGTGGGTAATAATTTCAATGCGTTCGTTGATATCTCTTCGATCCATACATACAACAGCTTATCTGCACAGCGGTACCAACAGTTCATCACGACAATGGGTGGCGAATTTACGAATTATGGCCGGCGTAATGCGTCTATCAACCCGGATTTTGCCGGTTTGCCGTTTTGGATGAGTAACATTGGATTGGTGGCAGCGCCTACGGAATTGCGTTCGCCGGTGCTCCAAAAGGTCGATTCCTTGCCGGGTAAAAACCCCGAGCAAACGATCTATCTCTACGCTGTCTCGCAACGCATGGGCAGAGCAATCGTTGTCGCACAACCTGCAATTCCAGCCACGCAGCAATCTATTGAGATTTCGGATCCGCGTCCATCGGGGTATCAAATCCCGGATATCACAGAAAATGCCGGTGATCGGATGACTTTTGCTGTATCGGTCCATCAATCATCGCTCTTAGTTGTCAGCCAGAAACATCATCCGCAGTGGGTAGCGGAGGTTTTCGACGGACAACGTTGGGTCGAGCGGCCGGTCATTGCGGTAAATGGGATGTTCCAAGGGGTCGCATTGACACCCGATGTCACCACCGTTCGGTTGACATTTCGGCCGTATGCAGCCTGGATGTGGGTTGTGCACCTGTTTTGGTCACTGTATGCCGCGTATATCGGGTTTGTATGGGTGCGTGCGCGTCATAATCAACGGTCAAACGCACAGCTGGATGATCAGCCACCATCACCGAGCGGATGATGACAGTTCTCTGACGAATCGTTGTTTGTATGAACAACGGGAGGCAATCCGCTACGAAGTCCTGTAGTATAAACTACATGATGTAGTTGCGGCGCTTGGCAGTCGTCTTGCAGACGATGTGCATCAACGTGCGCGTGTGTGAGGACGCAGATTTGCGCTTGCGATTATTGGCGGGCATACAATCTGTCCAGAAGCAACTGTCGTACGATGCATTGACGTTTCGCACCAGCCTCTTTCTGTACCTTATTGTGCTTGCAGTGCTTACTGCGCCATACTGGACGACAGGGATGGTGGTGGCACCGTATCGTGTCCAGATTGCGTACGAAGATATCCCGAGCGAAGAATTTCTCCTCAAGCAGGTACGCTTCAGCGATTACTATAATGTGTATATCCCTGAAATCCATGAAAACCTGAATGGGAAGCGGGCGGGCTGGCTCAAGTATTGGACATCCAACACAGAGCTCGGTCGACCGCTGTATCACACGTCTGGGTTCACCCCTGGGTTTTTTCCGTCGTTCATACTCTCGCTGTTTACGCACGATCCTGCCATATTCTTGACCATTTTGTCTTGGAGTACGGTGGCAGTATTTGGTTTTTTTGTCCTTTTGTTGGCACGAGAATGGCAATTAGACCCATTGACGGGACTGATCGGGGGGAGTGCCGCGGCGACCACACCGTACATGATTGCATGGCTGACATTCCCCGTATTTCTGTCTTCACTGTGCTGGGGTGTCGGGGTTTTGTATGCAATCGTGCGTGTGCAACGCCGTGCCGATGTGTGGTCGGTAGGAATCCTCGCATTCGTGATGTATGCGTTACTGATGACGGGCTACCCCCAGACAATTGTATATTTCGGGTATCTCATCGGTGGGTATACGCTTGTTACGACGATTGAGGCATACCGCAGTGATCATCGGCGTGCGGTGCGCACCCTTGGGCTTGTCTTGGCGGGCGTTGTTGTGGGTGTGCTGACTGCTGCGCCGGTGTACCTCGACATTGCGATGCTTTCACAAGAATCACAACGCATAAAAGCAGATTTTTCTTTTTTCAAAAACGGTGTGACGCGCATCGGGTTGGGTCCAATCCTCAAGACCATCAGTCGCCTGGCTAATCCTGAGTTCTACGGGGTATCGCTCAACCCCGAATATCCATTTGTGCATCCGAACTCTGCGCTCACATCAGTGGTGAGTTTGTTTGCTTATGTGGGTATGATTACCCACTGGAAGAAAACGCGGTATTGGGTCATTACCATCGCGGTATTGTTGGTTATGGGTTTCGTTCCCGTGGTGTATCGCACTGCGGTAGCATATTTGGGATTCGGCATTTCGCGACACACGCCATTTGATATGCTCAAGATTCCGTACCTGGTGTGTATGTTGTACGGGATCGAGGCACTGCGTACACGCCATGCGTGGCAACAGGTGCGTGTGGCTGTGTCTGTTGCGTTCAGTATCGTTTTGGTGCAGATGACGGTGACCGTGTTCCTCGGTGTGCGGAGTGCCTTCACGCTTGATTGGACCATGATTGTATTGGGCCTTGGCATGGTCACGGTCGTTGCAATGCAGTACGTACGCCCATCGCTGACGTATCTGATGGCGGTCGTGGTTCTGACAATTGGATTGTACGACTATCCATTGATGTTGCGGTTCCCCAACGAGGCGACGCAAACACGTAGCCCGTTGGTCAGCACGCTCCAGGACATGCTTGCTGATGGCAGCATCATGGCAGTGGTGCCGAAAGATTTTTATACGATTCCCACGAATTACACCGCCCGCCTCGAACTGCCTTCGATTCACACGACGAACAGTTTGTCTTCATTTCGGTATGGGAGTCACATCCGCGCGCTCCAGGGCAAAACTGCATCATTCGGACGCGACAATTTTTCCATTAACCCAGACTATCAGAGCACGGCCTTTTGGATGAGCAACATCGGCGCATTACTGAGTATCAAGCCGATTGACCACCCCGGAATACAGCTTGCTTACACGGTAGCGTATGGCGGAAAAGCGCGGTATTACTTGTATCAAAACGACCTGCGGATGGGCAAAGTGATTCAGATTGCGACCACGGACAACGTGCTCGCAGCCGAAACACAGATTGGCGATCCACGGTTGCTCGACCCGATTACGCCGCCTACGATACGTGACGTCTCGGATGCGATGGAATACGGCAACGCCCTCTCTGTGCCGAATATCCTTATCGTGAGTCAAAAATTCCATCCCTTTTGGGAGGCCCGGGTCGAGGTCGATGGTGTCTGGCAGCAGGCCAAGACCACGCAGGTCAATGGCGTATTTCTGGGCGTCCATGTGCCAGCGTCGGCCGAACGGGTGCAGCTCCAATTCAACCCGTATTCGCGTTGGCTCGAGCCAATCGTCGTGCTCTGGGGTGTCTTTTGGGGAGTATTTGGTGTCATACATGCACGCCGCTGGATGCGTGCGCGTCGCATGCGTCTGATGTAAGCGACATGTAGCACTGTTGTCTCGTACGAACACCCGCACCGAGCCGATTGGGCAGTTGTATCGGGTTTGATTGCCGGCATTGGGTATAATCAACGTAACAGTCACTGAGGAGACTCATCATGCAGATACATCCAGGTATTTTTAAAGCGTATGACATTCGTGGCATTTACCCTACCGAGCTCGACGAAGCAGGCGCGTACGCGATTGGACGGGCGTTTGCAACATATGTCAAAGCGACTGATGTCATCGTCGGTCATGACATGCGCTTGTCGGGTCCGTCTATCTTTGCTGAAGTCACCCGCGGCTTGATCGATCAGGGTGCAAATGTCATCGAAATAGGGTTGGTCAGCACCGATCAGTTTTATTTTGCATGTGCCCAACTCGGCCTTCCGGGGATGATGGTCACCGCGTCGCATAATCCCAAGGAATACAACGGCTTCAAAATGGTTCGCAAAATGCCGTACCTGTTATCGGGGAACGAAGGTATCAGCGATTTGCGCACCATCGTACAGAACGATGCATACGCACCAGTGAGTCGCAAGGGCTCTCGGAGCAGCATCGATTTGTCTGAACAGTTTATCGACCACATGTTGTCGCTTATCGATATCGATCTGATTCGCGCAGCCGGCCCCATGACGTTTGTGGCAGATACCGGCAACGGTACGGTTGGGCCTATCCTTGAACGTGTCTATCGGAAATTGCCGGTGAACTTTGTCGGCATGTACTTACAACCGGATGGAAACTTGCCCAATCATGGTCTCGATCCCTTGCAGCCAGAGAACCGTGCCGAGCTCGAGAAACGCGTGGTCAGCGAAAAAGCCATGGCCGGTTTTGCGTTCGACGGTGATGGGGATCGGTTTTTTGCGGTCGATGATCGTGGGCAGTTTGTGTCCGGCGATTTTTTCACGGCACTGATGGCACAGTATTTGCTCAAGCGTTCGCCTGGCGCCAATATCGTGTATGACGTACGGGCCTCGTGGGCAGTCCCACAAATGGTAGCTGCAGCGGGCGGTACTGCCCTCGAAGAACGTGTAGGGCATGCCTTTATCAAGCGTCGCATGGCAGACGACGATGTGCTCTTTGGGGGTGAGGTAACCGGACATTATTACTTCAAAGATTTCTTTTTTGCAGATTCGGGACTCCTCCCGTCGTTATTGACAGTCGAAATGCTGGCACGCGAGCGGACGACATTGTCGGCACTGCTTAAGCCTATCGAAGCGAAGTATTTCATTTCTGGCGAAATCAATTCGAAAGTCGCGGATTCGGCTGCAGTATTAGCCGCACTGCGTGCGCGCTACAGTGATGCCAAAATCGAAACACGTGACGGGCTCTCGATTATCTATCGTGATTGGCACTTCAATGTGCGGACGTCAAACACCGAACCGTTGATTCGCCTCAATCTCGAGGCAATGGACAAGGCTACCATGGAAGCGCGCCGTGATGAAGTCATCGCAATTATCCGTGGCTAGTCGTCTGCAATTACCGATGGCGTCCATGGCTACGGATGGGGTGTGGTGACGGTGGTCAATCGGTTGCGCCAATATGCCACGCGTCGGTACGGTGTGTCGGATGCTGCGTTGATAATGGCGCTTGCGTTTGCGACATCCGCGTTGCTTGGTATTGTCCGGCAAGTGCTCATCGGCGCGACATTTGGTGATGGCGCAACGGTTGCAGCATATTACGCTGCTGCGCGCCTGCCCGAGACGTTGATTACCCTCATCGCTGGTGGCGCGCTCACCGCGGCACTGGTGCCGGTCCTTGTGCGCGAATCCGATGCCATGCAACAGCGTATAATCAACGCACTCACGAGTCTCGTGGCGGTGTTGGTGATCGGTGCGTCGCTGATCGGGATAATCGGCGCAGGGTGGTTCGTGCGCGAGCTCGTTTTGCCGGGCAGCCCGAGCACCACACAAGCGTTGACCACATCATTGACACGGCTACTCTTTGCGCAACCCTTGTTGTTGGCGATTGCGAGTTTACTCTCGGCGACGTTATCTGCCCACACCCGGTTTGGGATGATAGCCGTTGCGTATGTTTCACATAACGTGACGATTATTCTGGGGGTGCTCGCCGCGCGCGCGTTCCCAGAGGTTTCGGTGTACGGCCCGACCATTGGACTCATAGGTGCGGCGGCCATGAAGCTGCTGTTTGTCTGGTGGGGCTTGCGGCTCAATGGCATGCAGTTACGTTGGCACTGGGAGCCGCGATTGCCGCACCTACGAACCATCGCGTACCTGGCGGTCCCCACGGCGTTGTCGGCCACAGTGAACTATGCGGGCAATCTGGTCGATACGTCGTATGCATCGCGTGTCGGTGTAACCGCCGTCGCAGCCCTGTATAGTGGGTGGTTATTGGCTGATATGCCGACCCGCCTGATTGGATCTGCAATCGGTCAAGCTGTCTTCCCACATTTGGCAGTCGCAGCAGCACAGCATGATCCCGTACTGCTGCGGCGCTTGTTTGTGCGTACCACGGGGATAGCGTTGTTGCTGTGTATCCCGGTGGTCCTGTTGGTGTGGTATGGTGGCCGCGCGGGGATAGCGTTGGTGCTTGAGCGTGGCGCATTTGATGCGGCAGCAGGTGACCGGACCTACGCGGTGTTGCAGTGGTATGTGATTGGATTGCCCGCGTATGTGACGACCGAGCTGTTGTCGCGGCTGCTCAATGCGCTCCACGATACACGAACACCGCTGTTGACCAATGTCGGGCAGTTGGGGTGTAAAGCACTCATATTGACGATGGTAGGTGTGTCGGGTGGGATGGTTCTGGTACCCATTGCACATGCTGCAACCTGTATTGTCGAGACGTTGGTGTTGAGTGTTGTCGTCTGGCGGCGTTTTGTCGTGATGCAATCTCGTTCTGCTCCTTAGGTGGAACAAATCCATCGTACATGCAGGGCAGAAGGTCTCCAAAGGAGTGTGCTGTGAAGATTCAACCGAAAACTCTCGTATTCGCTGGGATTGTTGTGATCGTGATGGCCAGTCTCTACGGGCTCTGGTATTTGAATGTACGGCCACTCACTCGTGCGGAAGCCCTTACCCAAATCCATACCGCACTCACCGCAAGCCAATCTAACAACGCGTCGTCGAGTGGGATGCAAGTGCGGATTGTGTCAACACGTTTTGGCATTGACGATGCATTTGCCACAGGTACCTATGAGCACGATGGCGCACAGGTATTGGTGCCCAATCAGCCGTTCCATGCCGCCAGTATCGGCAAGTTGTTCACTGCGGTCACTATTATGCAATTGGCTGAAGAAGGCGCGCTGGATATCGCAGACCCAGTTGCCGACTACTTGGCTGCCGATGTGCTCGCCGGTTTGTTTGTACATGGTGGAGTCGATTACGCAGGTGAGGTCACCATCGGGCAACTCATGGAACATACATCGGGTGTCGCAGACTACTTTGCTGACCCGGTCGATTCAGGAGTGACGGTGCAACAAGATATCACCCAAAACCTCGACACCCTCTGGACGCCCGAAATGCTGCTCGCTGTGTCACGACAACGCCAGCATGCAGTCGGAACGCCAGGCAAGCAGTTTCACTACTCTGATACGGGGTATGTCTTGCTGGGATTGGTCATCGAGCGCATCGAACAAAAACCCTTTCATCAAGTCCTGGCCGATCGGTTTTTTGTGCCACTCGCCATGGTCGACAGTTACATGCCATACCGCTCAACGCCGACGAACCCACAGCCGCTGCCGATGGCTGATGCCTGGGTAGACGGTGTCAACGTTCGTGCAGCGCGTAGTATCAGTGCCGATTGGGCGGGCGGCGGCGTGGTTACCACGCCGGATGACTTGATGCGCTTCAGTCAGGCGTTGCACAATTACTCACTCATCTCCAAAGCGTCGTATCTGCGCATGATCACCATGCGCAATCAGTTCCGCACCGGATTGTACTATGGCGTCGGGATGATGGCGGTGCGCTTCGGTGAGTTCTCGTGGGCGCTCGATTTTCTTCCCGAATCGCTCGGTCACATCGGCATTTTGGCCACACATCTCTGGTACGAGCCGATGACCGATACCACCGTGGTGCTGAATTATGGATCGACGGACCGTCTTGAATCGAGTTTTATGGATTTGATTACCATCAAAACCACACTGCGCCGCATCGTGACGGCTCAGCCATAGCATCGCAGGATGCAGTGTTACAATACACTGTCATGGATGCGCTGTCGACCGCAGGAACACGGTACCCGCTCCATCGAAACAATGAGAATTACGACGAACGGCACTTCGTGCCCGTCGAAAGGGGAATACATGCAAAAGGGTGCAGAATATATCGTGACGCCACATGCGATGGCGCAGGGTGGTGATGCCGTCGGTCGTATTGATGGCTTGGCATGCTTTATCCCCGGTGCGTTGCC
>CANHPK010000064.1 GCA_947462525.1 Roseiflexaceae bacterium
ATAGAGCAAAATCAAACCACCGTGACAATCCCGATGAGTGCACCAGCAGGCGCTATGCCGGTGAGCGCCGAGGTGTTGAACGCAGCGGTTGCCCAAATGGCCGAGCGCTGGCAAGGGATTGTCGGCATCTATGTGCTCAATCTCGACACCAACGAGGTTGTCGCATCGCTCAACGAAAACACCGTCTTTTCGGGTGCAAGTGTGATGAAGGTGCCCATTCTTATTCATGCGTACGCAAACGTCAAAACGTTCAACGACAAGCAAGTCGCATGGATGCGACGCATGATTATCGACAGCGACAATATTGCCGCAAATCGTATGCTGGCGACATCAATGAGCGGCGAAGGCACCGAGTCTGCCTATCAAGGTGCACAGAACATGAACGAAATGTTCAAAGCACTCGGGCTCGAACACACCTATCAGAATTTGCCCTACGAGGCGCGTGATTACCTCATTGGCACACTCAATTACAGCATCAAAGGTGGTCCCAAAGAAGAGGGTACGCCACCGTTTACCGATGCTGATCCCATGTTGCGCACCACCCCGCGCGAGATGGCGACCGTATTCCATGCCTTGTACCAGTGTAGTCAGAGCGATGGGCCATTACGTGCGCTCTACCCCGAGACGTTGACCCCTGAACGCTGTACCGAGATGCTCTTGTTGATGCGCGAAAACGCAGACTATACGCGGATGATGCGCGGGTTACCGGACGATGTTGTCGTTTCGCACAAATCTGGGTGGATTGAGGATATGCAGGCGGATGTGGGCATCATCACGACCCCTGCACAACAACATTATTTGATGGCAATCTATGTCTATCGTCCGATCGGTGCCGATGGTGCGTATCTGACAGACCCCGTTGCAAGCGATGCCATCAGTGGGTTCGCACGGTTGATACACAGCGCATTTGTACCTGGAACGCCGTAGGTCATTCATTGCATTGTCATGAACACGACTTGACAGCACCTACACCAAAGCGTTAACGTATATATATGTCGTACGATATTGCGTAGTTGTACGAACAAGAACATTTTGGCGGAGGGTCTGGGAGTCATGCGCCACTAGGGGAGAACTGCATGTATCGACGGAAGAACGTCTTGGGTGTGGTGACGGTATTGGTCATGTTGATGCTCGCACTGCCATTTGTGGCTCTCGCGCAGGAAGCACCTCCTATTTCGGATGGTTCACAAACCGCCGAGACCGCAGAACCAGCCCCGACGCAAGCCCCACCTGCCTTCCAGCAAGGGTTTGCACCGACATATTCGGTGCGTGCGACGCGTGAAGGTTTGGTTGGCAAGAAAACCGCCAATGGATATCGTATCCCCGAGCGCGCGTGGTTCGTCGCTTTACCTTCATGGAAGGTATTGTCGAGTCAAGGCGGCAACGAGTTCCAAGTACGTGTGACTTACAAAGACAAAAGCGTCGTCCTCCCGGTGTGGGATGTTGGTCCGTGGAACACAAACGACGAATACTGGACCCCCGAGCGCCGATTCTATCGTGATTTGCCCATCGGGATGCCGATGGCACAAGCTGCGGTGGACTTCAACTACAACAACGGTCTCGACATGTTTGGTCGCCGCGTCACCATTGGCAATGGCATTGACATTGCAGACGGTGCGTTCTGGGATGGTCTCGGGATGAAGCGTAACGACTGGGTCAAAGTAACGTTCTTGTGGATGGGACTCGATCCGGGTCCTGATGGCCTGGTCGATTCTTCGGCTGCAAACTTTGCATATCCTCCCGGTACCGTCATCATCGATAATGGTGCTGCAGGTTACAACAGCTCTGCGAAGATCGAGTGGTACGACAATTACTGCGGGCTCAACGGCAAGCATGATTGGACCGTTGGTACCAATGACCCAGCCGGTAGCGAAAACGTCGCCAGTTGGGAGACGAATCTCAACCAAATTGGGTACTACGAAGTCATGGCGTTCATACCGCCCTGCGGCAAAATTGCCACCCGACAAGCAATCTATCGCATCAACAACAATGGCGATGAGCGCGAAGTATGGGTCGATCAGAGCCTGCAAAGTGGTCGTTGGGCGTCGTTGGGTATCTATAACATGAACCCTGGATTTTCGAAGGTTACCCTGACAGACATCACGGGCGACCGCGGTGCAGGGGTACGGTTCGATGCAGTCATGTGGGTTCCCCGCTACGACAACATGCCACCCGTAACCTGGATCCAAGAAGTCGCTCCCATGGACGGCGGCGCAGTCTATGTCAAATGGGCAGGGAACGACGACGTCAGCGGCATCATGTCTTATGACGTACAGTACCATGTCGATGGTGGTGAATGGATCGACTGGCAGATGGGCACAGGTGCCAACGAAGCATTGTTCTCGCCACCAGGACCAGGAGCCTATGAGTTCCGCGCACGTGCGACCGACTGGATGCAAAAAGTCGGCACATGGGAAGTAGACCCGATTACAATCAAGGGTATCGTCATTCCATAAGGTACAGATCAGCTAGATGGGTGGAGCCGTCTCTGACGGCTCCATATTTTTTCGTATGAATTATCTGGTAGATGGACATAATCTCATTGGGAGTATGCCCGACATACAACTCAGCGATCACGATGACGAGTTCAAACTGGTAATGCAGCTCCGCAAGGTTGCAACCGCCAAAAAAGGTCGTCAAGTAATCGTCGTCTTTGATCGTGGGGTGTATGGCCATCAACAGTCACTCAATGGCTACGGCGTGACGTGTCATTTTGCACGTTCACCGGAAGATGCTGACACCCAAATCATCCGTCGCATCAAGCAAACCGCCAAGCCCAAAGAGTGGGCGTTGGTCACCGCAGACCGACGTATCATCGATGTGGCACATCAATACGGGATGCGGGTGATGCCCAATGCACTGCTGGTCCAGCAGATGGCACGCCAGACAAGCACCAAGACCGAGTACCACGACGAAAAACCAGAAGTGCCGCTCTCGGCGACACAAATTGAACACTGGCGGGTCGAAATGAACCTCCCGTTGGAGGTCAGTGACGAAGAGCTGCTCTTGCAAGAAAGTCTTCGTGACCTCAAACCCAAAAAACGCAAGTGACTTCGTGTACCCCGTTGGATAAATGAACACAGGTGTGACATGCCTATTTTTCTCGTCGATGTGAACCGGTCTTCCGTCTTTGGCAGGCCTCTGCAGACCATTGATGACGCAACCATGTCGCGATACCACGCAGCGATTTATGACGGCTGTGAGTTCGGCTGCGCGTATTGTGAGGGGTGGGGGCTCGTCCCGCGACCACTCAACGAAAGTGTGCGGCTGATGCCACATATTGCTCAGCACGCGCAGGCCGAGGTGGCCGTGATGCACCGTGATGATGTTATTGGCCTCGTGGCGGATAGCGATGCGTACCAACCGGCAGAGCAACGCTACCGACGCACTCGTTCAGTTTTGACCGTGTTGGCAGAACGACCCCATCCGGTTGTCATCATGACCAAGAGCCCTTTTGTCCTCGACGACAAAGAGCTCCTGCAGCAGATTCATGCAGCGCGATTCGCGATGGTCATTGTGTCGATTGTGTCGCATACGCCTGATATTCAACACAAATTCGAAGACAAAGTCGCATCGTTTGCGCAACGCCTCGCGCTGGTAACCGCCCTCAAGAACGCGGGAATTCCTGTCGGTGTCGCATTAATGCCGCTGGTGCCGTACATCAACGACACCGACTATGCGTTGACCCAAGTCATCCAGCAGGTAGCCGCTGCGGGTGCAGATTTTCTGTATTGGGACTTCTTGCGGATGCCAAACCTACGCCATCGGAATCGCATGAACGATGTGATGGTCCGTGTCGGCAACTACCCCATTTCGTATCTGCGTGAGTTGTATCGCGACGGCGCAACGATAGATAGCCGGTATCGCAATGAGCGCAATGCCGCGGTATTGCGAATTTGTGATGATCATCGTATGCCCGTGCGCCTGCCGTATCCGTTGTTTCGCGGTCGCTTTGGTCCCTCGTACACGGTGGCACAGATAATTGCCCAACAGTCGAGTCGCGATGTGTTGCAGGGTCGCGATGTATTGGCAGAGCAAGGCACATTGCTCGCAGAAGCGGTTCGCGCGGGCGAATGGCCCATCGAGAAGCTCAAAAGCCACCCGACCTATGCGCTTTTTCGAGAGCTGGTGCCCACGTCAGGTGCCGGAAGCGCTGTGCTATAATGACGCAACATTTGGTGGTTGCCTGGAGTAGATGCATGCCTCGTCGTCGTATGGGCACAGTCCGTGTGTGGGTAATCTGCATTGTGATGCTTATGCTGATAAGTTGTTCGACTCCCAACGATGTGCTTGCCCCGCGCGAGACATCGGCGGCGCTGTTATACATTACCCCTGCTGCCACACTCGACATCAATGCCACCGTGACTGCATATGCCGAAGGCATCATCCCGTCCCCTACCCCGAGTGGGATGTACATTGTCAAATCTGGTGACACACTCAGTGCAATCGCAGACGACTTCAGCACCACTGTCGAAGAAATCATGGTGGTCAATGATATTTCGAGTCCAGAGTCAATCCAAATCGGCCAGACGTTGATTATTCCGACGTTGGTTGACCGCACGCCGATAGCGGCCCCGACATTTGGTCCGCAAGACACTCCTACCATCGAGCCGACACTCACCCCCGAAACAACAGCAGTTACCGTCGCCACGCCGACACCATAAGGACGCTCTATGCCCCGCTCTCCTATGCATCTGGTGCTGATTGGCCCGCCGGGTGCGGGCAAAAGCACGGTGGGTCAAGCTCTTGGGGCGCTGGTAGACATCGCGGTTATTTCGACCGGGGTCATTCTGCGCGAAGAGATACAGACCGGCTCGCCCCTCGGTGCCCAAATCGCACAACGAATCGATGCAGGTGACTTTGTCACGGATGCGATGATTGAACAAGTGCTCGAGACGCAGTGCCGACATATCCCTGCCCACCGGGGTATCGTGCTCGATGGCTACCCACGTAATTTGGAACAAGCTGCTGCATTACCACGCATCTTGGCGGCACATGGGCGACATATCGATGCGGTCGTCCTGTTGGATATACCCGATGCGGTCGTCATCGAACGCCTCGGTGGTCGGCGCATGTGTGTGACGCCGACCGAAACATACCCCGTGCACATAGCAGATCCTGCTGCGTTGGCCCATTGTGCCGCGCTCAATGGCGTGTTGACGATTCGCCCAGATGACGCGCCCGACATCATTGCGCATCGGCTGAGGGTCTACCACAGCACGACTGCACCACTGATTGCATACTACGAACAACAGAGTCTGTTGCGGCGCGTCAATGCGCACACAGATGCCGATTCGATCGCACGTTCCATTCTCGCGATTATGCGTCACGCAGTCCCGCAAGCATGATGGTGTTTGTCACGTATACAGATTCATTTTGAAAGGCACGCTCATGACCATCTACCAAGAAAAGTCTGACCAGGCAGCTGCGTTACTCCATGAGTTCGATTTGGATTGCTGGTTGACGTTTGCGCGTGAGACCGTTGTTTCGCCGGATCCCGGCGTCGAATTGGCGATTGGCAGCAACGTGACGTGGCCATCGGCATTTATTTTTGCACGCAATGGCCAGCGGGTTGCGATTGTGGGGCGCTACGACGCCCCTGGTGTCGAAGCCTACGGAGTCTTCCCCCGTATTGTGTCCTATGACGCAGGTATCCGCGAGGCACTCATAGCCGAGTTGACCGCGCTCAACCCACGGCAAATCGGGCTGAACTACAGCATGGACGACAAAACGTCGGATGGGCTGACGGTTGGTATGCATCTGATGCTCCAGGATCTGCTCCGTGGAACGCCGTTTGTCGAACGCTTGGTGAGTGCAGGTCCGCTCTTGAGTGCGTTGCGCTCACGCAAGACCGCAGGCGAAATCGCCCGCATCCGTGCGGCAATCAATACGACCGAAGACATTGTCGATCTCGTCGACCGCGAGATCCGTATTGGCCGGAGCGAAAAAGACATCGGCGATTTCATTCACGGTGAATTTCAGCGCCGTGGATTGCCTGCTGCCTGGGCATGGGATGGCTGCCCGATTGTCAACAGCGGGCCGAATTCGGCAGTCGGTCACGGAGTGCCCAGCGAGCACATCAAAATCGAAGCCGGTCACATTGTGCACATCGACTTGGGCGTCCAGCAGGACGGGTATTGTTCAGACATCCAGCGGTTGTGGTATGTACGCAAACCAGGCGAAACCGAAATGCCGGCAGAACTCCAGCGTGCGTTTGACACGGTTCGCCTGGCAATCCGTGAGGGCGCCAAGGCGCTTCGACCGGGCACCAAAGGTTATGAGGTGGATGCCGTTGCCCGTGATGTGATTATCGATGCAGGGTATGACGAGTACATGCACGCATTCGGCCATGGCCTCGGCAAAGCCTGTCACGACGGTGGGCCACTCCTCGGGCCACGCTGGGAACGCTATGGATCGACCCCCGACATGAAGGTCGAAGTGGGCAATATCTATACCCTCGAGCTCGGCGTGATTACCTCAGCAGGGTATATCGGACTCGAAGAGGACGTGTTGGTCACCGAGAACGGTGTGGAGTTTTTGTCGAAAGAGCAGACATCTATTCGCATGATCTAAGCTTTGCACTACATCTGTTATGGCTTTGCAAAGCTCTAACGCACCAGCATACGCACATTTTGTGCGTATGCTTTTTTGTGGAGCTATTGTGTACAAATAATCCAATCCTTGTGTGAAATAGATGTGCAGTTCATGAAAATCCGGGTGCTATACTCTGCGTACGAGTCGGTACTACAGATTTGTTGTGACGACAAATGGCTGAAAGGTGGACAAGCTATGGCAGCTGCACTGCGCGTGGGTCGTGGAGTTATCAATACCCTGCGACTGGCAATTCCCAAAATTGGTGCCGGTTGGATGTTTGCATTGTTGACGAGCAACTTCAACCGAATTTCGATTCACGAACTCGGGATTGCTGCGTTCGTTATCACCATCATGATCGGTATGCATCATTTTCTTTCGCCGTTCCAGGTCATCATGGGCCGACTGACCGACCGCTATCCGATTTTTGGGTATCGTCGCACGCCATATTTCTTTATTGGGAGCATGGTGTCGAGTCTCGTGTTCGTCTTCTTGCCGGGTGTTGCAAAGATGATGAGCGAAGGGAGCACCCTTGGCTATGTGTTTGGCTTTACGCTGTTGTTTATCTTCGGTGTGGGCATTGCCACAACCGGCGACACGCACCATGCGCTGATTGCGGAAGTGACGAACTCCGAAAAACGCGGTGCGGTCGTTGCCGTTGTTTGGACGTTCACGATTATCAGCGCAATCGCCGCAGCAATCGTCATCAAGGCAAACATCAGCGAGACGTTTGTGTTCGCCGAAATGGAGCGCATCTACGCCTTCACCCCGTTGGTGGTATTTGTCGCGTTCCTCCCGATTTTGGGTATGGAACAGCGGCGGAGCAACGAGACACTGCGTGTCATGGCAACCCAGTCAATGACCGCAGGCGTATCGCCAGTCAAAGCGCTTGGTGTTGCCTTTCAACTCATCAAGAGCAATCCACAGGTACGTGCGTTCTTCTTTTTCGTGATCTTCTCGATCGTCGGTATCTTCCTCCAAGATGCCATTCTCGAAGTGTTCGGTGGTGAAGTCTTTGGGATGACCATCAAAGAAACGTCGTCGTTCAATACCATGTGGGGCGGTGGTGTGCTGATTGGGATGATCCTGATGGGCATCTTGAGTAGCACGACCTCCATCAAAAA
>CANHPK010000065.1 GCA_947462525.1 Roseiflexaceae bacterium
GATGCATCAGGTGCGTAATCTGTTGGCAGCAATTGCGGTCGGGCTGGTTGCACAGGTTCCCTGGCAAACGATGCGCGACACGATTGCACACCGCTTGCCAACGGTTCGATTCGTTGTACTCAATGGCATTGACGACACCCAAATCATTGACGATTCGTATAATGCAGCCCCGACATCGGTGCGCGCGGCCCTCGAACTGTTGGCGACCGTCCAACGCCGCCGTGTTGCGGTATTGGGCGATATGCGTGAGCTCGGCCACATCGAAGAAGCAGCCCATCGCGAGGTCGGTGTGTTGGCTGCCCAGTGTGTCGATGTCTTGGTCGCCGTCGGTGAACGCGGCCGATTCATTGCTGCAGGTGCACGAGACGCCGGATTGTCTGCGGTGTACGAAGTCCAAGGGACGGCGGCCGCGATCCCTGTCGTCCAATCCGTGATTGCCCCGCGTGACTGTGTCTTGGTCAAGGGCTCGCGCGCAATGGCGATGGAAGCAATCGTCACCGCACTCTGCACGCAGACGACGAAGTAGGACACGATGCAAGAGACCTTACGGGCACTCCTCATTCAGGACATGGCGCGCGCACTGCTCCTCGCAGCTGCGGCAGCGGTGATTGTCCTGCTGAGTGGTCGCGCATGGATCGAACTCCTCAAACGCAGGAACATCCGCAAGCGCGCCCGCAACGAGGGGAGCGATACGATGGTCAGCTATGGGCAGATTACGATGGGTGGCGTCATGATCGTCGTCCCCGTAGTGTTCTTGACGTCGCTGTTCAATCTCATCGATCGGTGGTCGATGCTGCTCCCGTTGGCGGTAATGGTCGGGTATTCAATACTGGGCGCTGTCGATGATTACTTCTCGCTCGAAGTCGTCCCATCGAGTCACTATGGTCTGACCGAGCGGGTCAAAAGCGCGTTGCAGTGGTTGATTGCCATCGTTGCGAGTGTCGTGCTCTATCTCCCTGCACCGTATGGACTCGGGCACTCTGGGATGGTATTTGTCCCGTTTGTGGGCCAACTCGATGTAGGAATCTACGTCATACCGATTGCAGGATTGATTATTTGGGCGACCGTCAACGCGGTGAATATCACCGACGGCGTCGATGGGTTGTCTGGCTGGACGTTGTTGGTTGCATTTGGTGCGTACGGCGTTATTGCCTTCCTCAATGGTGATTTCACCAACCTGATGGCGCTCTGCTTTACGCTTGTCGGTGCCTGTGCGGGGTATCTGTGGTTCAACGCACATCCCGCCCCCGTCATTATGGGAGACCTCGGGTCGATGGCGCTCGGTGGTGCACTCGCCGTCATTGCACTGCAGTCGCAGCAGTGGTTGCTGTTGCCCATCGTGGGGATTGTGTTTGTGGTCGAAGCGATGTCGTCCTTTGTGCAAATCTGGTACTACAAGTACACCCGACGTACCACAGGGACGCCGGTACGACTCCTCAAAATGGCACCACTCCATCATCATCTGCGCATCACGGGTTGGAGCAACCCCCAGATCACGCAGCGCTTTGTCGTTATTACACTGGCCAGCTCCATGGTTGCAATTGCATTGGCAATGCGGGCGTAGATTCGTTTGTTGAGAGTGGAGAAAGAAATCCATGCAAGAAGCTCTCCGTAATTTATTGGTACGCGACATGTCACGCGCACTGCTGCTCGCAGCAGGAGCATTTGTGGTGACACTGATCTTTGGGTATTTCTGGCTCAAAGTGCTCCGCCACTACCAAATCGGCAAACGTGTCCGCGTCGATGGACCACAAACGCATCTCGTCAAAACAGGTACCCTCACTATGGGGGGCATGATGATCCTGGCACCCGTGGTGATCCTCACGATGGCGTTTAATTTGGTTGACCGTTGGTCGATGTTGCTCCCGATTGCAGCCATGGTGCTCTATGGCATCCTCGGTGCTGTCGATGACTATTTGTCGTTGGAGCGCTCCAAAAAAGAACAATACGGCTTCAGTGAGCGGGTCAAGTTTATCCTTCAAATCGTGTTGGCACTGCTGATCAGCCTGTTCTTGTATTTGCCGCAACCATTTGGGTTGGCGAATTCTGGGTTGGTCCGTATTCCCTTTGTGGGGACGTACGACATCGGGTTTTGGTTCTTCCCACTGGCTGCATTTATCATCGTGGCGACCAGCAACGCAGTGAACTTGACCGATGGTCTCGACGGGTTAGCAGGGTGGAACCTGGCGATTGCCTTCGGTGCGTACGGAGTGATTACCTTTCTCAGTGGTGACTTCACCAATTTGATGACGTTGAGCTTTACCTTGGTCGGTGCCTGCGTCGCCTTCCTGTGGTACAACGCACATCCTGCACAGGTATTCATGGGCGATTTGGGTTCTCTGGCATTAGGGGCGGTGTTGGCAGTTATTGCATTGCAGTCCCAACAATGGTTGTTGTTGCCCATCATCGGCGTCGTGTTCGTGAGCGAGGCTGCTTCTTCGGCATTGCAAAAGGCGTATTACAAATACACACGGTGGCGTACGGGGACCCCGGTTCGATTGTTTCGGATGGCACCGTTGCACCATCACTTTGAACTCGGTGGCTGGAGCGAGACCCAAATCACCCAACGCTTTGTCATGATTTCTATGGTGGCGACATTTCTCGGGGTGTCGTTGGCACTTACCTTTCACAAAGAAGCGCAGACTGCCCAACGGCAAACGGTTCCTCCACCCGTACAGATTGCCCCACCACGTTAGGATGTACGATGCAGTTACGAGGCAAAAAAGTCGTTGTCATGGGTCTCGGGGTGCATGGTGGTGGCCTCGGGGTCGCCCGCTATTGTGCCGAACACGGTGCCGATGTGGTGGTGACTGACCTGCGCACCGCCGACGTACTCGGTGATTCTCTTGCGGCGTTGGCCGATTTGCCCATCACGTTTGTCCTCGGAGAACACCGCGAGCAGGATTTTGCAACGTGCGACATTGTGGTCCAGAATCCTGCAGTGCCTGCGTCGTCACCGTTTGTACGGATTGCCCGTGCAGCCGGCGCCGCCATCGAAATGGAGATGACGCTGTTTTTCCGTGCATGCCCTGCACCAATCATTGGCGTCACCGGATCCAAAGGCAAAACAACGACCGCGACATTGACTGCACATCTGCTGAAGGCATGGCGCGCCGACACGATTCTCGCCGGCAACATGCGTATTTCTGCGTTGGCACAATTGCCGCTCATCGGCCCCGACACGCCGGTCATCCTCGAGTTGTCTTCGTTTGTCCTCGAAGGCCTCGGCGCAGCCGGGCTTAGTCCTGCAATTGCGGCAATTACCAACATCTATCCCGACCATCTCGACCGCTACGGCACGATGGAAGCATACATCGCAGCAAAAGCCGAAATCGGCCGGCATCAAAAAAACCAGAACACCATCGTGCTCACCCACACCGACGAAGCGCTCGTTCGCCTCGCGCCGGCGATGCCTGGCCAGCTCGTCTGGACCGGCAATAGTACTCCTCGTGTGCCCACACAAGGTTCGGTCTGGTGGGATACAGATGTGTTGTACGCCGCGCTGCACGGCGGCACTGTGGCTATCGCACAACGTACCGATGTCCAACTCGCAGGCACACATAATTTGGCCAACATCGCGACTGCGGTAGCGCTTGCGCTCCGTGCGGGCATGCCGCACACGGCTATCGCTCCTGCGCTCCGTGCGTTCACGGGGGTAGAGCATCGTCAAGAAGTCGTCGCTACATACGATGGGCATACGTTTGTCAACGACACCGCAGCCACCATGCCGGATGCAGCCGTTGCCGCGCTCACGTCGCTGCCGCAACCCATCATTTGGATTGCCGGTGGCGCTGACAAAAAGCTCTCGTTCGAATCCCTGGCTGCCACCGCCGCGACACATGCGCAGCAGATTGTCCTCTTGCAGGGCACCGCAACGGCGCTCCTGCACGATGCGTTGGTGCGTCATGGTGCAGGGGATCGCATTATTGGGACATTTGATTCGTTCGAAGCCGGCATCCGGGCAGCCCATGCACTACCGCTGCGCCCTGCGACGATTGCCTTGTCGCCTGGTTGTGCCAGTTTTGGGATGTTTCGCAACGAATTCCATCGCGGCGAAGAATTTCGTCGCATCGTTACACAGATAATCGCGGAGGCAGGGCAATGAACACGGCCACTCTGACGGGACCCATCCAGCGCTTCTTCCGCGAGACGTCGCCCATGGTGCGACTCATTGTCATCGTCAATATTGTGGTTTATGTTGTGCCGTATCTGCTCGACCAGCTCGGGGTGGTGTACAAGGCGATGTCGCTGACCGACTTGCTGCTCATTCATGGCGCCAAAGACAACATCGCAATCTATCAGGCAAACCAATACTATCGCTTTGTGACCATGATGTTTTTGCATGGAAATCTCGTGCACCTCTTGTTTAACACGTTCGCCATTGTCCAAATCGGCGAGTCGGTTGAACGGATGAGCGACCGCAATCGCTTTTTGGGGATCTATTTTGTGGGCGGCTTGGTCGGTGGCGTCGCATCGTATTTGTTCAGTCCAAATCCATCGGTCGGTGCGTCGGGCGCAATATTTGCGCTTATCGGCGCGATGGGTACATTTGTCTGGACCAATAGGCGCGCATACGGCGAAAACGCCAAGCAAATTTTGGGGAACATCGCGTTTACCGCCATGATCAATATCTTTTTTGGCTATAGCATGCCCAACATCGACAACATGGCGCACATCGGCGGTCTGCTTGGCGGCCTCGTTACCGGCTTTCTGTTGATGCCACGATTGACCGAATACCTGACCGAATCCGGCGTGGTTCGGCAGCGCACCCCATTGACATGGGGGTGGAACGGTGTCATTGTCCTCGTTGCGCTGCTGTTCGCCATCGTTGCCCTTGCAGTCCCGGCAATTTAGCGCCTCAGAAAGATTCACATGAGCGATCGTCGGCCACGTTCCAGCGAATCTGACAGTGTCAAGCACAAGCCCGACTACCAGCTGCTGGTATGTATCGGGATCCTTGTGCCGTTCGGCCTGGTAATGGTCTATAGTTCCTCATTTGTCGAAGGATTTGTCTACTACGACAACGGATTCCATTACATGACGCGCCAACTCTTTGCGGCGACGGTGGGGACGGTTGGATTAATTGTGGCGCAGCGTATCGATTATCGTACCTGGCGCACCTATTCGCTCCATTTGCTGGCATTGGCGTTCTTGTTGCTGGTACTGACTGGTTTTGTGTTGCCCGCGGAGATGACCGAAGTCAATAATTCGCGGAGTTGGATTCGCCTCGGATTTTTCAGCTTTCAACCCTCAGAATTCGTCAAACTCGCGTTGATTATCTACCTTGCGAGCTGGTTGTCACGGCGTGCCGGCAAAGTCGCGAACTTCAACACGGGCATGTTGCCCTTTGCTGCCGTGGTGGGCATATTCACCGCGTTGGTCATGGTCGGCCGTGACCTCGGATCATCGACCGTGATGGTCTCGGTGGCTGCATTGGTCTACTTTGTGGCCGGTGCCAGTCTGTGGCACTTTTTGGGCGCAGGGGTACTGGGCGGGGTGTTCTTTCTCTTGGCCATCAATGTCGCATCGTATCGGCTTGAACGCATCAACGCGTGGCTTGATCCATTTGCCTATTACAGCGGTGCAGGGTTCCAACCCATTCATGCACTCTATGCGCTGGCTTCGGGTGGAGTCTTTGGATTGGGAATCGGGCAATCACGCCAAAAGTACCTATGGCTCCCGCAATCCTATACCGATACCATTCTTGCGATTATCGGCGAAGAACTCGGCCTCGTCGGTACGCTGTTTGTGGTGGGGTGCTTTGCGTTTATTGCCTTTCGTGGGTTTCGGATTGCAAACAGTGCACCCAACGCATACGCGGCGTTGTTGGCGACAGGGTTGACCCTGTGGATTGTCATTCAGGCAGTCATCAATTTGGCAGTCGCCACGACGTTAGTTCCGTTTACCGGGATTACACTGCCTTTTCTGAGTTATGGCGGCACATCGCTCATGATGAGCATGATTGCCATCGGGATGCTTTTGAATGTGTCAAAATACACACTGGTAGATACCGATCAACCACCGTCACTGAGAACACGCTATGAACACATCCGAGCAGCAATCGCCGCTCTACTTCCTTTCGGGCGGCGGGACCGGGGGCCACGTGTATCCGTCCCTCGCAGTCGCCGCGGCACTCGCGAACGCCCCGAATAGCCCACGCGTCGCCTATGTCGGCAGCCCCGATGGGATGGAGGGCGACTTGGTACGCCGCGAGAGCACACTGCCGTTCTATGCGGTCGATGCCGCTGCGGTCCGCGGTCGCGGTCCCCGTGCATTGATGACCAACCTGGTGCGATTGTGCCGTGGTGTCATCCAAGCCATGACCCTCATCCGCCGAGAACGGCCTGCTGCCATCTTTGGGACGGGCGGCTATGTATGTGTGCCCTTGTTTGTGGCTGCATGGCTGCTCAGAGTGCCACGGGCAATCTATTTGCCCGATGTCGTCCCTGGGTTGGCCGTACGGTTTTTGGCGCGCCTCTCGACCCTCGTGGTGACGACAATCGCCGATGCAGCGCCGTTTTTGCATCTCGCACCGCACACCCCAGCGGCGTACCTCCCCGGCCGGCGTCAGCTCGTGGTCGCTGGGTACCCGGTGAGACCTGCGCTGTCGACCACCAACCGGGTCACCGCCCGGGCGTTGTTTGGGATATCTGACGAAACCCCCGTCCTGCTGGTCTATGGCGGCAGTCGCGGAGCGCGGAGCATCAATGTGGCCGTTCGTGATGCACTCGCAGCCGTATTACCGCACATGCACATCATCCACGTCTGTGGTCGCGAAGGCGATGAACCGGTGTTGCGGGCGGCAGCACTCCACTGCAGCCCCGCAGACGCGTCACGATATCATCTCTACCCGTACCTCGCAGCAGACGGCCCGCTCACGATGAGTGCTGCATTTGCTGCAGCCGATGTGACTATCTGCCGGAGCGGGGCCTCGGTGCTCGGTGAGCTCCCCATTGCGGGGCTGCCGGCTATTTTGGTGCCCTATCCATATGTCCATCAGGACGAAAACGCCGACTACTTGGTGCGTCACGGTGCTGCCATCAAAATAGCGGATGCGCGTGTGGCCACGGATCTGTCGGCTGCAGTCCTGACGCTCGTCGGTGACCATACAACCCTCGCGCACATGCGCGCACAGATGCGCACACTGGCACAACCCGAGGCAGCACAAACCATCGCACGTCTCTTGCAGACGATAGGCCGAGGGGCTTAATGCACTATCACATTGTCGGTATAGGCGGCGCGGGCATGAACGCCATCGCACATATTTTGCTCGACCGCGGTGATTCGGTGTCGGGCAGCGATGCCCAGCGGAGTGCCGCTTGGGCGCCGCTCCAGGCGCGTGGTGTCGATATCAAGTTGGGCCACGACGCACGCGCTATTGCAGGCGCAGACGCCATTGTTGCCACGTCGGCAGCCCGCCACCCGCACCCCGAACTCGATGCGGCACAGGCTGCTGGGATCCCCATCCTGCGTCGTCATGACCTGTGGCGCATCTGGTCGACCGAACGCGCCATCATCGCAGTCGCGGGCACGCACGGCAAGACCACGACCACGGCAATGATCGCCGTCGCGCTGCAACACGCTGGCCTCAACCCGGGGTACCTGATAGGTGCCGAAATTCCCGATTTGCCACGCACCGCAGCATGGGGCGACCCTACAGCGCCATTGGTCATCGAAGCAGATGAATACGATCGAACCTTCCTCTCACTGAC
>CANHPK010000066.1 GCA_947462525.1 Roseiflexaceae bacterium
ACATCACCGGCGCACGCCGCGCGGATGGCACTCAAGAGCATGGCGGGCACGTACGCGGGTTCGGTATCGTCTTGTTCGACCGGCTCGAGGTACTTCCAGCCGACGACACCAACGCGGTGTCCCGCGGACAACCCAATGGTGCGGAGCACCGCACTGAGGCGCGGGAACTGTGTGCGGTCTTGCCCCATCAATCCAAGGCTCTGCGACAGATGCACCTCGAGTTTGGGACCCAACATCGACACATAGCCGACGCCTTCGTTCCCCACGATGAACGCATTTGTTGGGCCGAGCACGAGGATTGCCTCTTCGAAGCGTGGATCAAAATTGGTCAAAAACGTCAAATCGGCACTGTGTTCGCGATCACCATAGACCACGACCCAGTCGCATCCAGACGCAGCTTTGAGCGCCGTACAGCGCGCTTCGTACCGTTCTGCAGTCACTGCGGCAGGGGGATTCGTTGTCAGGTACATCGGCATCGGACGGTATTGCAACATTCCAGTACTCCTCGTTGTTGGTGGTGCTTCTACTATACTCAAAATGCACCTCTACCGCACAATCAATGGACCAGACCCCAGTTTGATCAGGTGGAATTGTCAGAATTGTGATTTCGCAGAATTTTTCGGTATCGAAACAACATTTTTCCACCGAATGACGGTGGTATAGTTGATGCATATACGATTTTGAGCGGAGCACACCCATGCCACAGCATCGTTGGAACACCACAGACGCACAATCCATGCCTGCACTCGATGGACTCGTCTACCGCAGTCGTTTGTTAGGCAGCGACCGCAGCGTCGTCAACATATTTGGCGGCAATACCAGCGCCAAAACAAGCGAAATCGACCACACCGGCAAACAGGTCCAAGTGTTGTGGGTCAAAGGCTCTGGCAGTGACGTCGCCACCATTACGGAGGGTGGTTTTGCTGCATTGCGCATGCCCGACATCGCGCCATTGATGGGCCGTGCCGCTATGAGCGACGAAGAGATGGTAGCCTATTTGAATCGGAGCACCTTCCTCGTCGACCGGCCGCGCCAGAGTATCGAGACGTTGTTGCATGCATTCATCCCGGCTGCGCACGTCGATCACACGCATCCCGATGCAGTTATTAGTTTGGCCTGCGCCGCCGACGGCCTTGCGCTTTGCCGCAAATTGTGGGGCGATCGCATGGTCTGGGTTGACTACATCCGCCCGGGATTCACACTGTCGAAGCAAATCGGCGAAGGGGTCATCGCGCATCCCAAAGCTGATTTGGTCGTCATGGGCAAACACGGGCTGACCGTGTGGGGCAATACGAGTGCAGAAGTCTACAGCCAGACCATCAAGGTCATCGGCGAAGCCGAAGCGTTCATTGAACACACACGCAACGGGCGCGTCATTTTTGCAGGCGCTGCAGTGCCCGCACTCGAAGCATCCCAACAACACACTACCTGGACGGCCATATTGCCGGCACTACGTGGGATGCTGAGTGCACACGGGAGCCAAATCGTGCAGATTGATAGCTCGCCCGATGTCCTTGCCTGCATCGGTAGCGCGGGCGCAGCGGCGTTCACCCAAATCGGGGCAGCCTGCCCAGACCATTTGGTGCATACCAAGCGCCTGCCCTTGTTTGTCGATTGGACCCCTGCAGCCGGCATTCCTGCCCTGCTCACCGCACTGCAATCGGGCGTGCGCGACTATGTGAGCGCCTACACTGCGTACTTCGAGGCGCACAAGAGCGCAGACGATGTCATGATGAATCCGTTCCCACGCATCATCCTCATCCCAGGGTTAGGTGTGGTAACCGCCGGGGCAGATGCGCAGGCAGCAGACATCAGCAATCAGCTCTACCATCGGGCAGTAGCAGTCATTCGGGGGTGTATGTCCGTTGGCGAGTACACCAGTCTGAGCGCAGCCGAGGCTTTTGCAATCGAGTATTGGCCGCTCGAGCAGTACAAACTCAAGCTCAAACCCGCCCCGCGTGAATTAGCCGGCAAAATCGCCATCGTCACCGGTGCAGCAAGCGGCATTGGTCGCGCGACTGCGCGTCGCTTGGCCGCTGATGGTGCGCATATTGCCATCTTCGATATCAACCTCGAAGGTGCCAAAAAGGTCGCCCAAGAGCTCAATGACACCTACAAGATGCGCCGTGCCATTGCCGTGCATTGCGATGTCACCAGCGAAGCTGCCGTCATCGCGGCCATGGAACACGTCATCCACGCGTTTGGCGGCCTGGACATCGTGGTCAACAATGCCGGCTTTGCGATTGCCAAACCCGTGACCGAAACGACGGTCGACGATTGGGACAAGATGCTGAATGTACTCGGCAAAGGGTACTTCCTCATTTCGCGCGAAGCCTTCAAGATCTGGCAGCAGCAAAAAGCCGGCGGCTCACTCGTCGTCATTGCCAGCAAAAACAGTGTCATGGCCAGCAAAGGCAACGTCGCATACAGCGCAGCCAAAGCCGCCGAACTGCATATGGCCCGTTGTCTGGCAGAAGAAGGTGGTCCGATAGGGGTCCGTGTCAATACCGTGTTGCCTGATGCAGTGCTCGAGGGGAGCGGTATCTGGGACCAAGGGTGGCGCGCCGCCCGTGCCGCCGGGTACGGTATCAAACCCGAAGAACTCGAAGACTTTTACAAGGCACGCACCGTACTCAAAGTCAACGTCCGCCCCGAAGACATCGCCGAAGCAGTCAGTTATTTTGCAGGCCCACGGGGCAGTCGCACCACTGGTGGGATGATCACCGTCGATGGCGGCGTCACGGCTGCCTACGCACGCTAACGAAAGCGAGTTTGGTATGAGTATGCGCATAGGAATCATCGGCTGCGGCGGCATTGGGCGCACCCACCTCGCTGCCTGGATCGATGCCGGCTATACACCTGTCGCTCTCTGCGATGCAGTGCCTGGTGCAGCCGAGGCACTCGTCGGTACAACGGGCGCAACGGCATACACCGATGTCGCACAGATGTTGGCCGATGCACAGCTCGATATCGTCAGCATCTGCACTCCGCCCACGAGCCATTGCGCGCTGACGATCCAAGCGCTCGAGGCCAAGCTCCATGTATTGGTCGAAAAACCAATGGCACCGACAGTAGCCGAATGCAATGCCATGATTGCAGCAGCCGATCGCGCCAATCGGTTGCTGAGCGTGGGCTTCTGTCACCGCTACCAGCCGCAGATTGTTGCCCTCAAAGAGGCGCTCCACGATGGCATGATTGGTACACCCATGATGTTTCGCAATCGGTTTGCCGGTGTTATGCCAGATGTCCATCAGCGTTGGTTCAGTGATCCTGCATTGGCTGGTGGTGGCGTCATCATGGATACGTGTGTCCATTCGGTGGATTTGTTTCGGTATTTCTTCGGTGATGTCCGCCGGGTCCAAGCGAGTGCAACGACGCGTGCGACCGACCTTGGTCCCGCGTTGCGCGTCGAAGACAGTGCCATCATCACCCTCACCAGCCTCGATGGGGTGTTGGGTGTCATCGAAGCGAGCTGGCGGACAGCTCCCGGCGTCTGGGCGGTGACGGTGTTTGGCACGACCGGCTCACTCACGATGAACTACAACACCATGCAGCTCGTGCACCAGAATACCGAAGGCGTCGCAACAACCCTCCCCATCGCTGACGGTGACCGCTTCAGCGCCGAAGTAGCCCATTTTGCAGCCTGCGTGCAAAACGGCGGTGCATTGCGCGTGACCGGGATAGACGGCCGTCAGGCAACAGCGATTCTGGTTGCAGCAATGGCGGATGCAAAATCAACCTAAGCGACATCAAATCACAAAGAAAAAACGGCAGGCGCACGCCTGCCGTTTTTTCTATCGATAAGAGAAGCTGCGTTATGCCTTTTTGCGCAATACCATCAGCGTCCACCACAACCCAACAAGCTGCTGGAGTGTCCGCCAGATGCGCGGAAAGTTGAAAAACTGGCTTTTGCCGTAGGTGCGATGATAATGGTGGACGGGGACTTCCGCAAATTTTTTGCCTGCATCCTGAAGCTTTTTGACCAATTCGAGACAGATTGTTCCGCTATCAGAGTAGAGATTGATTGCGCCCATTGCTGACCGGCGGATAAGGCGGAAGTCGCAATCGACATCACGCAACTTGAAGCCGAACATCAGCTTGACCGTGTGATGGTAGACGCGACCAATGACTTTGCGATGGAACGGGTCACTACGATCGATTTTGTAGCCGTTGACCACATCGATGTCGGGGCGCATCGCGGCAAGCAAAAGCTTGAGTTCGCGTGGGTCGTACTGTGCGTCACCGTCTGTGTAGAAGACAAATTCTTTGGTACATGCGGCGAACCCAGCCCGCAACGCACCACCATAGCCCAGTGGTTCGCGGTGTGCCTGATAGCTGAAGCGTGGGTATTGGGTGGCCAGTTCGGCCAGCACGTCGACCGTAAAGTCCGTGCTCCCGTTTTCGATGACGATGACTTCGTAGTCGTCGCTTACTTCCGAGAGCGTTTGGAGCGTGGTGACGACCAAACTCCCAATCGTCCCACCGTCGTTGTACGCTGGAAAGAAAGCAGAAATACTCGGTCGCTGCGTCGTCATACCAACCCCCCGCTAGACTTCTCTCCTGTCAGTATACCATCAACGGCCCGGCTGGCATTGCAACGCACAAGGGGCGCTATGGTATGATTGCATCACCAACTTACATGAGTACCGCCATGCACAATCCGATTGCTTCGTTGCTCCGTGCAGATATAGCTGGTTTTGCTCCGTACACCCCGATTGTTCCCCTCGATGTGCTTGCACAGCGCCTTGGGCTACCTCTAGCGGACCTAATCAAACTCGACGCCAACGAAAACCCCTACGGGCCAACGGCAGCCACCCGTGCAGCCCTCGCGCAACTGGCTACCGAAAC
Organism: Roseiflexaceae bacterium; assembly: GCA_947462525.1. Taxonomy (GTDB): domain Bacteria; phylum Chloroflexota; class Chloroflexia; order Chloroflexales; family Roseiflexaceae; genus UBA965. The sequence continues at coordinate 4,849 of CANHPK010000066.1, forward strand.
CGGCGCACGCACCCAAACTGCACTCTACCCAGACCCAGATACCACCAGCCTCCGCGCTGCGATTGGAACACGCCTCGGGCAATCACCCGATCGCATCATCTGCGGCAATGGGTCAGACGAAATCATCGATGTGCTGATGCGGGGCACCATCACTCCTGGCGCGGCTGTGGTTGATGCAACACCCACGTTTGGGATGTATGCCTACAGCACACACCTTTATCAGGGGACCTACATCGAGGTCCCGCGGACTGCGTCGTTTGGTATCGATATCGATCAGATGCGTGCTGCCATCACGCGCCACCAGGCCAAAATCGTCATTCTGGCTGCACCGAACAACCCAACCGGCAACCCGCTCACCCGGGACGAACTGCTTGCGCTCCTCGATTTGCCGCTCATCGTCGTATCAGACGAAGCATACGCCGAGTTCAGCGGTATCAGTTTTGTGGATCTCATCGACTCCCACCCCAACCTCGTCGTATTGCGCACCTTCAGCAAATGGGCGGGCTTGGCAGGCCTCCGGGTGGGCTATGGAGTCATGCACGAGACCCTGGCGGCAGAGCTCCGCAAAATCAAGCCGCCATACACCGTCAACGTGGCTGCAGATGTTGCTGCCACAGCAGCAATCCGTGATTATGCGTCGATGCAGCCACTTCTGCAACAGATCTGTCAAGACCGCGATGCGTTTGCGGCACAACTCACGACGCTCGGGTGCGCGGTTTATCCGAGTGTTGCCAACTTTCTGCTGGTTCGTACGCCTGTTTCAGCATCGACCGTCCGTGATGAGCTCATGAAGGCTGGCATTCTCATCCGCTACTTCCCCAAGCCACGACTCGCGGATTGTATCCGCATCAGTATCGGCACAGCCGCCCAACACGAGCGTGTGTTGGATGTCTTAGAGACAATCTTCGTCCAGCAGAAGGGGCACTAAAACGATGAGCACCGAAGACCTTTCGCACTTGCGGGAATTCGCCACCGAGCTCGCGTATCTGGCTGGGCGCGTCACCCTGCGCTACTTTCAAACCGACGTGGGTGTCGAACTCAAAGAAGACCAGTCACCAGTCACCATTGCCGACCGATCTGCCGAACGCTTGATGCGTGAGTTGATCGAGCAAAAATACCCACACCATAGCATTTTGGGCGAAGAAGAAGGCGAGACACGCCCTGGCGCGAGCTTTCGCTGGATTTTGGACCCTATCGACGGTACCAAATCATTCGTTGCTGGGGTCCCCATGTACACGGTGCTGGTCGGGCTCGAACGTGACGGCGTGCCAGTTGTCGGCGCGGTAGCAATCCCCCCCAGCAACGAGCTCATCAGTGCCGCAACTGGTCAGGGCTGCTTGTGGAACGGCCGTCGTGCGCGCGCCAGTACCACCCGTGAGCTATCGCAGGCAGTCATTTCGACCACTGATGTACAACACATGTACGAAAACAACAAGGGACCTGCGTTCGACCGCTTGCGCAATCGCGCACGGATGGTGCGTGGGTGGGGCGATGCATACGGACATATGCTCGTCGCAACCGGTCGCATCGACGTGATGCTCGATGCACTGATGAGCCCATGGGACTGCGGCGCGCTCGTGCCCATCCTGCAAGAGTCCGGTGCGACATTCACCGATTGGAATGGCGTTACCACGATATATGGTGGGAATGCGGTCAGTACCAATGGGTTTCTCTATGAGCAAGTCATGCAGACCATACGCGGTGAATAACGTGGAAGCGAGGATCCGATGCGTGTCGTAGCACTCATTTTGGCTGGTGGTGAAGGCGCACGATTGAGTGTGTTGTCCGAAAAACGGGCAAAACCATCCGTACCCTTTGCGGGCAAATTTCGCATCATCGACTTCCCGCTCTCGAATTGTGTGAACTCCGGCATTTTCGATGTCGCCGTTTTGACCCAATATCAGCCGCACTCGCTCAATGGGCACATCGGCAACGGCCGTGCATGGGACCTCGATCGTGGCAACGGCGGCGTCCAACTCCTGCAACCCTACCAAGGTCGCAACGAACAAGGGTGGTATCAAGGCACGTCCGACGCAGTCCTCCAAAACTTGAACTACATCCGTGAACGGCGAGCAGACCTGGTCGTAATCTTGTCGGGTGATCACATCTACAAGATGGATTATGCCCCGATGATCGAGTTCCATCTGCAACAAAACGCCGATTTGACGGTCGGTGTGATGCACGTCGCCCTCGACGAAACCGATCGCTTTGGCATTATGACCGTCGACGACAGCATGCAAGTCGTGGAGTTCACCGAAAAGCCGAAGAAGCGCGACAAGGGTACCTTGGCCAGCATGGGCATCTATGTCTTTAACGCCGATGCCCTCATCAGTGCGTTGACTACCCAAGACGACGGGGTCAATCGAACGGACTTTGGCAAAAACGTCATCCCTTCTATGGTTGCAAATGACCGCGTCTTTGCATACCCCTTCGAAGGATACTGGGTCGACGTCGGCACCATCGACTCTTATTGGAAGACCAGCATGGAGATGATTGACCCCAATCATACATTGAACCTCTACGACCCTTCATGGGTCATTCACACACGCTCCGAAGAGCGCCCACCTGCAAAAATCGGTCCCCAAGCCGTCATCAGCCAAAGCATGATCTGCAATGGCTGTAGCATCCATGGCACCGTCGAGCGTTCGATTCTGTCACCGGGGGTGTATGTCGCTCCCGGTGCCGTGGTACGCGACAGCGTGATCATGACCGATACCTGGATTGGCCCCGGTGCGGTCGTCGACAAGTCCATCATCGACAAAAATGTCGTCGTGGGCGCGAACGCCGTTGTGGGGAGCGGGGACGACCTCGACACGCCCAATGTCCTGCAACCCGATAAGGTCAACACGGGCATCAATGTCAT
>CANHPK010000067.1 GCA_947462525.1 Roseiflexaceae bacterium
GCGGCCCGCACGTTGTCGGCCTCGGTCAGTAGCATGACGGCCAAAGGCTCGAGCATCGAAAAGGGTGAGTCCCTCATCGACACGATCCGCACGATCCAGGCCCTCGGCGCCGATATCATTGTGATGCGCCACCACGAGTCTGGCGCGCCGTATCTGGCGGCCCAGCACTTCAAAGGGTCGATTATCAACGCAGGCGATGGCCGGCACGCCCATCCGTCGCAGGCACTGCTCGATTTGTTCACCATCCGTGAGCGCCTCGGTCGGTTGGCCGGACTCAACATCGTCATCGTCGGCGACATCATCCACAGCCGCGTGGCCCGGTCGGACATCTGGGGGATGCTCCGCTGCGGCGCCAATGTCACCCTGTGCGGGCCGAGCACGCTTATCGGCGACACGACGATGTGGCAGGCAACCTTCCCCAATTTACGTATCAGCTACACCCTCGACGATTTGCTGCCCGATACGGATGTGCTGATGGCCCTGCGTATTCAGAAAGAGCGCCAACAGGCTGGCCTGCTCCCGTCGCTGCGTGAATACAGCAACGACTACGGGTTGACCCAAGAGCGCCTGGATCGCATGCCGGCGCACGCCATCGTGATGCACCCCGGACCGATGAACGAGGGCGTCGAAATCATGCCCGAGGCCGCAATCTCACCACGCTCGGTCATCGAAGCCCAGGTCACCAACGGCGTCGCCGTGCGGATGGCCCTGTTGTATCGTCTGTCGGGCGAACCCACCGCAGCGAATTGATTTTGTACCCTACCAGAGGAGCACACCATGCCGATATTGATTACCAACGGCCGCATTTTTGACCCCGATACCCGCCAGAGCGAAATCGGCAGTTTGCTGATCGACAACGGCGTCGTCATTGCTCGGTATCAAGGGATCTTGCCCGCCGACGCCGGAGTGCGCACTGCCACGGGCACGACGGTCATCGACGCCACCGGTCGCATCATCAGCCCAGGCCTGATTGACCTGCACGTGCATTTGCGTGAGCCAGGCGAAGAGCACAAAGAAACCATCGCCACAGGCACGCGCGCCGCAGCCGCCGGCGGATTCACGGTGGTTGCCTGTATGCCCAACACCCGCCCCGCTGCCGACAGTGTCGCCGTCATCGAACACATCAAACGCGCGGCCGAGAAGGCCAATTACGCCGAAGTACTGCCCATCGCCGCCGCCACCATTGGCCGGGCCGGCAAAGAGCTGAGCCCCATGCGCGAGCTGGTAGCCGCCGGGGCGATTGGCTTTTCGGACGACGGCGTGCCCGTTGGTGATCCTGCGGTGATGCGCAATGTGTTTGAATACGTCAAAATGCTGGGTGTGCCCTACTTTGGCCACTGCGAAGACATGACCCTCAGCAAAGGCTGGGGCATGCACGAAGGCGCCGTCAGCAATCGCCTGGGCTTGCCCGGCTATCCGTCTGCCGCCGAAGAAGTCGGCATCGCCCGCGACATTGCCCTGTGCGAGCTGACGGGCAGCCGCCTCCACGTCTGCCACGTCTCGACTGCAGGCGGAGTCGCCCTGATCCGGGCAGCCAAAGCCCGCGGGGTGCGCGTCACGGCCGAGGCCGCCCCGCATCACCTGCTCCTGAGCGATCGCTGGGTACTGGGCTGGCTGGACGAGGCCGCCGTGGCCGAAAACGTCCCCGGCGTGTCGCTCGACCCGACCCTGCGCGCGCCCTATGACACATCGACCCGTGTCAGCCCGCCACTACGCAGCGAGGCCGACGCCGAAGCGGTGCTGCTCGGGTTGCTCGACGGCACGCTGGACTTCGTCGCCACCGATCACGCACCCCACGGCAAAGTCGACAAAGAAGTCGAATACCGCACCGCCATGGCGGGTCTGATTGGCAGCGAAACAGCCCTTTCGCTCATGCTGATGCTCGTGAACCGTGGCCGTATGAGCCTCGAAGACGTGCTGGTACGTATGACCGATATCCCCGCTGCTATGATTGGCCGCGGCACGACTGCACTGCGCGTGGGCGCCCGCGCCGATGTGACGGTCATCGACACTGAGTTGGTCTGGACGGTCGACGCGTCGACGATTCTGTCCAAAAACCACAACACCCCGTTGCTGGGCAACAAGCTCAAAGGCCGGGCGGTAGCGACAGTCTATCGCGGCCACATTACCTACCAGGCGTAAGCGATGATACGTCGTCAGCTGTGGGCGAACCGCCTGTCTGTCACCGGACTGGCACAAATCGATGGTGCGGGGATCGCGTCGTTAACGCAGTTCCCCGACTCGCCATGGGCGACACGCATACGCACCGCGAGCATTTTCCGTCACGACCTATGGCTGTACGGATACCTCGAGGCATGCGATGGCGATGCGGCAGAAGGATTTGCAACGGCGTTCCTCACGGACTACAGCACACCGATAGCCACGTCGATGGGCGAACGCTGGACATTGCCGTTACTCGACATATTTCACGACGGGAGCCCCGAAGACGGCGCAGAGTGGCGCATTCCAGAAGAAATTCCTCAGAAACGTATCGGCTCTTTGGCGCGGCTCAAGCCCGAGACATATAGTCGGTACGTCTTTTATCACTACCAGCGTCAAGCCGAGCTCCCACAGAGCTTCAATCGGCGCTACATTATTGGTGCGCACGATACGACGATTTTTTCGTATCAAGAGCTGCCGGCAATCACCACGGCCCCGCCACCACCGACGCTCCCCACCCACAATACGCCCCATGATTGGCAAGCGGTGATGGAACCGCACTTCGAACCGTGGATTGCCACGCCGGATGAGCAACGATTCTGGCGAGTACTCCCCTGTCTATGGACATATAATTGCACAGAGTAGCAGTAGATTTCACAATGGAGTGACGTATGCGATACCCTACCACGCACATTTCCACACGCATGGCAATGCCCATCTGGGCCATTCAGCAGCGCCACTTGTTCACGACCCTCGAGCAGGCAGCAGACGTCTTCATTGCCCGCTATGTGCACACGGATGGTACGTTGCGCTGGCGTAGCCACTGGCCGGGGATGGATGGGTCAGATGACCCCTACGAAGGATTCATGCAGCTGGCACTGTTGTACGTGCTGGGTGGGTCGGATCACCTCTACGACGAGGCACGGCGCATCTGGGACGGCATTACCTGGCAATGGACCGAGTATGGGCAAATCGACCGTGAATTCACCAAATACTACGACTGGATGCACCACGGCGAGGGCTATCTGTATATCTACTTCCTCGGCTTGGCCCATCCCAACCAACGCAAAGACCAGCAGCGTGCGCACCGCTTTGCGGCGATGTATACCGGCGATGATTCGCGCGCGCAGAATTTTGACAAAACCCACACGCTGATTCGCTCACCATTGACCGGTAGTCACGGACCGCGCTTTGTGGCGACCGCCGAAGATTGGATGACGCACCGCGTCGTGCTCGATCACTACCTCGCGCCATTTGAAGACGTCGTCGACACCGACTTTGCGACGCGCAAGTGCACCTGGACCAACGACACCATCTACGCCGACGTCATTGCCAAAATGAACGAACGGATGAATCGTGGCGACGTGCCCCTCAATCTCAATGCCACCGGCTTGGTCACCCATGCATTCATGTACAGCAACGACGATGCACACAAGCAGTGGGTCCTCGATTACCTGGCTGCCTGGGAAGAACGGGCTACCCGCAACGGCGGCATCATCCCCGACAACGTCGGCCTCGACGACGTCATTGGTCAGTACATCGATGGCAAGTGGTGGGGCGGCTACTATGGCTGGCGCTGGCCACACGGCTTTATGACAATCATCGAACCCATCACCAATGCCTGCATGAACGCACTGCTCCTGACCGGCGACGAACGCTGGCTGACGTTGGCACGCCAGCAACTCGATGCGAATTGGGCGCTGGGCAAGGACGTCGACGGGATGTGGTACGTGCCTAATCGGCACATCGACGCAGGCTGGGACGACTATCGCCCCGCCATGCAGAAGTACCCCATTTATTTGTGGTTGGCATCGCTGGCTGACGAAGACCTCGCACGCATCACGCGCATCCCACGCACCGAGGATTGGAACGCCATCCACATCGGCAAGGGCAAGCACTACATCAGTAATACCCTGCCGTGGTTCGAATACATCCAAGGGCGCAATCCCGACTACCCGACGCGGATTCTGCAGGCCAATCTCGATTTGGTGGCCAATCAACTCACCAAAATGCAGTTGCCAATCGCAGATCCGGCACGCTGGCACAATATCGCTGGCCTCGATCAATCCAGCCTCAACATCAGCATGGATGTCGACCCCATTCACGCATGGCAAGAACTGACCCCCGTTATCGTCGAAGGGTTGGTGCAAACGACGCTCGGTGCGCCGATGCACATCTCGCATGGGGGCTTGCAATTCGGTCAAGTACGCTACTACGACGGCGCGCGCCGCCGCCCTGGCCTCCCGCCGGGGGTGGCAGCACTCGTCAGCGCAGTCGGACCCACACACGTAACGATTACCCTGGTCAATACCGACCCGACCGAACTGCGTGACGTCGTCGTGCAAGCCGGCGTGTTTGGGGAACATCAGTTCGTCGGCGTCGAGATTGCAGACAGTGATGGCACCATCCTGCAGCAGGATACATGCCAATCGCGCTGGTATGGACTCGTCATCGCACCCCTGTGCGGTGCGGTATGCACCTTCAGAGTCGCACGCTACCAGAGTGCACCGAGTTACGCGACGCCGTGGCAAGATGCCGCGTCGGATCATCTGCACATCACGCCACGTCAGCCGCTCGGTGACCGCTGATGCAATACAAACGACTCGGTCGCACCGGCTGGCAGGTGTCGGCAATGGGCTTGGGTGGCGCTGCGTTGGGCGATGAGTTCGGAGCGATTAGCCCCGCCCAGGCAGCCCACACCGTAGCAGCGGCGCGCGATGCCGGCATCAATTTCTTCGATACTGCTGCACAATACGGGCTCGGCGAGAGCGAACGGCGCATGGGCGCGGCGCTCAAACCCTACCGCCGCGACGTCATCTTGGCGACCAAAGCGGTCATGCGCGGCACACCCTATGACTATGCGACTACCATGAAATCGGTCCACGACAGTCTGGCGCGGCTGCAAACCGACTATATCGACCTGATACAGCTCCACGAAGCCGAAACGACGACGTTCGACGTTGCTATCGATGGGTGTATACGGGCGTTTGCGGACCTCAAAAAGGCCGGCGTCGTACGGGCGATTGGCGTCAATGGTCGTGATATCGCTACCCTCCTTCCGTATATCGAAAGTGGCCTCATCGATACCACATTGGTCTTCTGCCGCTACATGCTCATCGACACGACCATTGTTGACGCACTCATCCCCGCCACCCGTCACCATGATGTGGCCATCATCAACGGTAGCCCGCTGGGCATGGGCCTGCTGACCGATGTACCCGCTCCGTTTTTGCGGGATGATACTGCGCTGTTGGCCGAAGTTGCACGTCGCAAAATGCACATCGCGCACCTCGCCCGGCCCGGCGCAAACGGATTCGTCGAGCCGGCCATGCGCTACAGCTTGACGCACCCCGACATCGCCGTGACGCTCACCGGCGCAGCGCATCCCGATGTGCTGCGTGCCAATCTGGCGTTTTGTGATGGTGTGGGCCCGTCCGATGTCGAACGCCTGCAGACCGAGGCGCTGTTCGCCGGGCAAAAGGTCTTTTCGTAATCGCATCACAGTCCGGATGCACACACAAAATCCTTCCGCGACTGCTGTCGCGCCAGCCACCACGCGGCAAGCAGCGCACGAACCCCATTCATAACTACGTACGGCGAAAACCGGGTGCGCCGCACCCGGCACGGGTCCGCAGTGGCCACTGCGGTTTTTGCCCATACATCTGACAGACCATCCCCCGTCTAGCCTTTCCAAATGCAAAAAAAGCCACTGCGGTTTTCACCCAAAAAAACATGCTCTACCGCACGTCAAACCACCCGCGCAGTGAGTGCAATCTGATGACGATGCCCTTGCCCATACAAAAACACCGGTTGCGATGACGCAACCGGCAGAGCGAGCGGCGTGGTCGGAGCCACGCCGTTTTTCACAACATCGTTATGTCGTCTTGAGCAGTGAGACGAGGTACAGGCCGATGACCACAGGGAAGATCCAGAAGGCCGGCAAGCCGGCCGCCAATGCCCCGACGGTCAGCACAATGGCGATGAGGGTGGCGGCGGCGTTGCGCCAGTCGTCGCCGATGATGAAGTCATACCAAAACAACAAAAAGGCAGTGATGTACTTCATACGGCAACTGCTTTGGGGGTAGCGCGCATCTGGCGCACGATGAGGGTTGCGAGAATCGCATAGAAACCCAACAAGACAACCAGCGCGAGGTCCGTACCGGGCCACTCGACCCCGAGTCCTTCTGCGGTCCAAAATGTCCCGAAGCTCGTCAATAACAAGCCAACGACGTATTTGAGCGAATTTTCGGGGACGCGACTGAGTGGCTTATGGATGAGCACTCCTGCTGCGAGAACAATGATGAGGGCGGCGAGCGCGCCGTAGGCTGCCAGATCGATCCGCTGCTGGGCAGCACCGAAGGTCACGACGATAAAGGCCACTTCGAGCCCTTCGAGGAATACCCCTTTGAACGTCAGGGTGAAGGCATACCAGTCCATCGGTTGTTTGGCTTCGGACATATTCTGGCGGGCAATGTGTTGCTCCGCGAGGAAGATTTTGTCTTCGTCGTGGAGAGCTTTACGGCCGGCCGAGCGCAGAATTGCTTTGCGCAACCATTGCAATCCAAATATCAGCATCAACGATCCGACCACGATTTGCATCGTGCCGATGGGTACACGGGCCATCGCTGGTCCGAGCAAAACGACGATGACAGCCAAGGCTGCCAACGCTGCAAAGACGCCGAACAAGGCCGAACGCCAGCCGCGCGTGATACCGGTGGCGAGGACGATGGTGAGCGCCTCGACCATTTCGACCGCACAGGCCAAGAACGTCGAAGTCATCAAAAAAATCTGACTCGTAGACATGCAAACCGCCTTGCCATATAGAGACGTGCTAATAGCCGAGTTGTGTCGCTACCGCAGCGATGCGATCGAGGGCGGTGCGGATTTTGGTGGGCTCGTAGCCCACGGTGATGCGCAGATGGTGTTCGGCACCGAGGGTACTGCCAGGTGCCACCAATACCGAAGACTGTGTGCGGATGTGCTCGGCGAAATCGTATGACGGCACATCGAAGTGATAACGCACAAATGCGATGCTCGTCGCCTGGGCCGGCTGGACGCTGAAGCGGCCACCCTGCGTGGCAATCCACTCGCGCATCACCTGGACACCTGCCTGGCTGATGCTGCGTTGGCGCGTCAGTAACTGCGTGCGTTTGGCGGGCTGGAGGGCAATTTCGGCCAGTGTCATGCTGGGGGCAGCAGCGGCAATGACGGCGTATTCGTGCCGACGCCACAGTTCTTCGGCCATGTGCGGGGTGGTGACAGCCCAGCCGATACGCACGCCGGCCAACCCATAGGCTTTGGAGAGGCTGTTCGTGACGATTAATCGGTCGTACGTGCCCCAAAACGACGCGGTGTCGGGCTCGCCGGGGTATTCGGTGCCCGTGTACACCTCGTCGACATGCAGCCACGCACCCACCCGTGCACAGGCGGCCACGACGCGCTGTTGCTCGCCAGCAGTCATCACGGTCCCGGTCGGGTTGTTGGGGTTGACGATGGCGACCAA
>CANHPK010000068.1 GCA_947462525.1 Roseiflexaceae bacterium
ACAGCTTGAGTGGTGAGGCCGTCTCGTCTGTGACGGTATCAGGGATGACCAGGATATCACTCGCCGCAAGAAATTGTGCGACCACCGACTGCGATTGGACTCCCGTGAAGACCACCCGCTGCTGTATGCCGAGTGCGATGCACTGTTGCGTCAACGCAGCGACTTCTTGCGGGCGACCCCCAACGAAATACAGCCACGTAATTGCTTGTTGTTCGTGCGGGAGCTGTGCATAGGCCTCGACCAATAGTTCGAGGCGGCGGTACGCAAAGGTCAACCCCGCATAACAAATCAGTGTGATCTCATGAGGGATGTTTAGGCTGTTCCGTGCACTGTGTTGGTCTGATGGGTGGTAGATGCTGTCGTTGTATGCATCGGGGAGAATGTCGACCCCGTCGCTTGTGCGTAACCCTTGGTTGTGCAGAATGGTCCGAAACGTACTGGTCAGCGACACGAGACGCGTCGGTTTTTGCAAAGTGACCTCGTCAATACGCTCGACAAGCCGGGCCGCCCATTGTTCCTTCGGGCGCGAATGATTGGTCGATTCGAGATGATGGACTTCATAGACGACTTTGGCACCCAACATCCGAGGCGCCCACTGCGAGAACCAGAATGCACAAATAACCTCGCGTACATAGACCACATCGGTTCGTGTGCCACGGGATGCCTGCATCCAGAGCAACACCAAGACAATCCATGCAAAAACCGTGCGCTCGGCGTAGTACCAGAGCGTCGATTTGTACAACCGCGAAAACCGGCCGATGCCGATCCGGGGAATGTACGTAACACCCAAGTCGTCGAACGGATTTGGTGCAGACGTCATCCGTGGGATGATGATTTGGAGATCTCGGTGTTGGGCGCGCAGTTCACGTAACGTCGAGTACGTTTGGACCGCGTTGGCAGATCCGAGGGTCAAACTCGTCGGATATGCAACATAACAAATGCGCATTGGTGCTTGCTGTTCTGTCATAACGTTGTGTACATATCCAATAAAGTGGCAGCGATAACGCGGCTACGAAAGTCTTGGGCAAACGGTATGCACCGTTCGGTAAGTTGATGGTGCTGTGCGATAACCGTCAAAATTCCATCAGCAATTGCTGGGCCGCTTTGGGGTGCTACGACGACACCGCAACCCGCATCACGTACATAATCGCTGGCTCCCGTCGTCGCAGTGACAATGGGTGGGGTGCCTGCGGCAGCCGATTCGATAACGACACGACTGAACGATTCAGCAATCGACGGTACTATCGTCGTATCACTCCCTGCAAGGTACGTCCGTGCATCGTGATGCGCGATGCCCCCAACGATGTGCACACGCTCGGAAACGCCTAACGTGTGGGCCTGTTCTACCAAGTATGCGCCATAATCCCCGTACTTCGGGGTCGATCGATTGTGTCCGACGATGAGGACATGCACGTTGCAGCCTGCTGCCACAACCGCAGGGATTGCAGCAATGATGTATTCGATACCCTTGAACGGATGCAGTCGGTTTAAGCTCAAGACAATGGTTGCATCATCCGGGATAGCATATGTGGTACAAAGAAACGCACGTGCTGCTGCTTTTTCTGCGCCGACACGTTCTGCATCAGCAAAAAAAGAGTGAGCGGTGATGTTATACGGCACCGCGGTAATGCGTGCTGGCGGCGCACCATACGTCAATGCAAGCGTGAGGATTTGGCGTGAGTCTGCACGGATGCAATCTGACCGACGGAATACCCAGCGTATGCACTGGCGAACCGCTGCGTATCTTGCGTATCCATAATCAAACGCGGACACACGCATAATGTCTGCGCCCGGCAACGTCACGGCGAGTTTGCTGTCTGCTGGTTTGGTCAGCATGACGGCAATCCCCAACGGGAAGGCAGTTTCGACGTGAATCACATCGTAGCGTGCTTGCGTGCGAAAAAAGGCGCCAAAGCTATCTATAGCACCCCACAAATATGGATAGCTCGTGAGCCACTCACCGATGCGATTGAGTGCAGCGACAAAGTGCGAAGATCGTGTGGGGAGAGAAAAAACAGTGATGCCATCGACCACACGAGTGCTAATGTGGCGCGTAGTAGAGGTCATGGTTGCAATGTCAACCGTATGTCCTCTGGCACACCACTCGGCAATCACTTCCGTGTGGATTTGATTGCCGAGTGCATTGTCGTCGTATCGTGGGATGCAGTACAGTATCCGCATCGACTACTCCTGATGTCCTGATTTGCCCTTCTTGTAGGCCAACATGACATACATCGGATCGGTCGAGTCGAACATTTCTTCCAGAGGGTGGATAATCCACGCCAACAAAATATCTTTGATGACCAGTGTGCGCCAATATTTGGTCAATGGCGTTTCGTGGTACCGACCATTCAAGATACTCCGTCCAAAAGCGCTACGGGCGGTCACAATCGCATCAGCCGGGTCAAAGTAGACCTCTTTAAGGTCTTGGTCGGTATAAAAGCGGAAGAACGAGCCGCTTTTGCCGACTTGATCGAAGGTGTTTTTAGCGACTTGTGCGAAATTTCTGATGCCCTTCATAAAGGACGTGCGTTCTGTGCTGGTGTACGGGAGTGTCATGACGGCAATACCATCGTCAGACAGGACGCGTGCGATTTCGCGACCGACAGCATGATCGTCGGGGATGTGTTCGAGCGATGACACTGCGCTGATGCGATGGATTGTGCCATCACGAAACGGCATTTTGGTTGCATCGGCCACGATGGGGATCAAGCGGCCGTCGCCGGGTTGGGCTGTTTCACGGCGTTTTTGCGCCTGCCAACGGACCCGATCGGCATCGAGTTCGATGATGATGACATCCAAACCTGTTTTGGTAAGCATGTGTGGATAGGTTGAAGTACCTGAACCAATGTCCACAATAATATCGCCTGGTTTGGCATTCAGATGACGCGTGACCCACGGATATTCGATAATCCGCCATAGACTAAAATCATTGACCGTCCGCCACAGAATGCGCGGACCGTTCAACGATATTTCAAAAAGCAAAGCACGTATACTCGACAGCGTGACCATATGATGCAATTCCTCTCATACGAGTGCCGGGGTATTATAGCACAGGGCTCTGATTGACCCTGGTGATGTGTGACTGATACGCGCCCAACGTGCGGTGCGCGACGATGTCTGGATCGTACGTGGCATGGACATACGTTTTCCCTCGTTCCACTAGGGCCTCACGCAAGCGGTCGTCGCGGAGCAACCGCAGTATCGCGTCTGCGAGGTCAGACGGATCGTTGTAACGAGTAAGAAGTCCTGTTTCCATATGTGTGACAATCTCATTGCCTGCAGCGCAATCGGTCGTGATGACCGCACATCCGGCGGCCATTGCTTCTATCGGAGGGATACCAAATCCTTCGTAGCGACTCGGCGCCACTAACATGTGTGCTGATTCCAAGAGCGCTACTTTATGCGCTTCGTCGACGCGTGTGCGAATGTCAATATGGCCACGCACTCCTAATGCCGTTGCACGAGCTTCGAGCGCCGCGAGTTGACTCGTATTGTGCGTCACCATAATGACCGTGATATCGGGTTGTGTAGCGACAACCTTTGGGAGTGCATCGACCAAGATATCCCAGCCTTTGCGGGGAACAAGCTGGCCAATAAACAACAGCGTCGGTGTGCTCGCGCGGACACGCGGTGGCGGGGTCTGATACTGCGACAACACAATCGAATTCGGGATCACCGTTATACGTTCGAGCGGTACTCCCAGTGTGCCAATAATCGATTTTTCGTGATTGGAAAGAGCAAAAACTCCATCGTACCGAAGGAGCGGCGCATGAATGAAGTAATTGCGGAATGTCCGTCGCGGATGTTTGCCGGCGCGTAAAGCGCTCCAGAGTGCTGCTTCGTCCATAAACAGTTTTTCGGGAGTGAGCGGATTATCCAGCGGTTGCTCGCGGTTCACGACGAGATCACCGTCATGCAAGATCCCATGCGGGGTGAGCACCATTGGTACCGTGCCGCGCCAGAGGATTTGTGCTTGATACGCGAGCAGATGCCGCAAGTGATGGACATGGATGATATCGGGTTTCGGAATCTGCCGTGCAAAACGCCAGAGGTCGTACGACACGAACCCAAACGTGCGACAGCGATAGATGGTCAAGCCGGGTGCATAGACTTCGACCTGTGGCTGGGTTCGGTCGTGCCAATACTCAATTGCATGGACGGTGTGACCTTGGGCTGCCAATGTCCGGGCAAGTACAAATTCTGGCCTGCTGGGATATCTACGGTCAAAACCGTAGGTCGAGATTTGGATAATCTGCATATCAGAGCCCTCGCAGTCTGCGATAGACGGATTCGATGCGATCGGTAACTGCGGACCATGCGAATTGACTCGCCCAAGCGGGTGCATGATTCGCAAGGCGTTGGCGCAGTTCGGGCTGGTCAATCAGGGTTCGAATGCACGCTGCGAGTGCGGCTGCATCGCGTGGCGGATAAAAAAGTCCGGTGTGACCTTCGGACACGACTTCGACGAATCCACCAAAGCGTGAAGCGATAACGGGGAGGCCACATGCTTGTGCTTCGACAAGACCGATTCCAAATGTTTCACTGGCGTAGCTCGAAGCGACCAACGCATGGTGCTCATACATCAATGCGGGGAGCTCATGGCGCGGCACCGATCCCAAGAAGGTCACGCGACCAGAGACACCGAGTGTTGCTGCATGTGCTTCGAGCAAGCTACGATCATTACCGTCCCCAGCAATGGTCAATGTCGCATCAGGGACAATCGAAAGAGACTCTAATATGGTGCGGACACCCTTCCACTCTTGTAATCTGCCCACAAACAATACCTTGAACGGGACTGCAGCGGGCGTTGCGCCAAGCGCAGGTGGGTGGAAGACGCGGGTATCAATCCCGTTGTACACCACGGTAATGGGAATACGGTAGCGTGAATCAACAGTCCGTGCGTTGAACGCGCTGCAACTGACTGCTGCATCCATCTGCCGTGCCAACCAGCGATCCCCACGGAAGAAGTCTTCTCCGTGACAGCCAAGTATCACCGATGCCCCGGTCAGGCGTGCCGCAATCAGGGCGGGAAGCATGTCATAGGGTTTCTGGATGTGGATGATATCGTATCGTCCCCAGATCAGCTGCGGGAACGCACACACCGCAAAACTGAGTCGTTCGAGGAGCTTCCGTTCGGCATAGGCGCGTGCAAGGCCAGGTATCCACGCAAACGCAGAGCGTTTGATGAACGGGAATGTGCGCACCGTGAGTGTGGCGGTCGCTTCGCGGCGCGTGCCATTGCCACCGAAAATCTCCACCGTGTGTCCGCGCTCGTGCAGCTGTGACGCAAGATCCCACACGAAACTTTCGACGCCGCCGTATGCAGTGGTAGTCGTCAAATTGTAGAGTGCGATGCGCATCACAACACCCGCATGATGAATCGTTTGAATGGCAGCTTCATTTGGGCGAGTTGCCCACGATCGGAAGGCTCGAGACCGCCAAAGATACGGAACGCCACAAAAAACACCAACGCATTCCCAATAGTCACCAATGCATATCCCGGCAACAAGGCAAGCCGGGCTGACAGCGTCAACCCGTCGCCGATAACCGGCATCAAGAGATGACACGCATACAGAGTTGCTGCCATGACCCCACTCGCGGCGCAGACACGTGCCATGAATCGCCACGGCCACTGCAATCCGATGCGGCGCCAGCCCCAGAACGTGGCCCATAATCCTGCAACCAACCGTGCAGATCCATAGGCAATCGCCAGGCCGACTACACCGTACAGCGGCGACAGCAAAAATCCCAGCGGGATGACGACCAACGTGAGCATACGCCCTATCGTCACGAGCCGCAGTTCTTCGTAGACGATGAGGACATTATGGGCCATCGTCAACAAGCTTTCGATAAACAGACAAGGTACGAGCACATAGACAATCATCACTGCATCAGCATATTGCGGTGTCAACAAGCGCAATGCTGCCTGTGCGAGCAACACCAATGCAACGCCACCCGGTACCAGTAACAACATCTGAATACGCACAATCGAACCGAACGCACCTTGTATCGTGCCGCCTTCTCCGCTGCGTACCCGCGTAAACAGCGGTACGGTAATGCCTACCAACGGCGTGTACAAATACGAGAGCACCATACCCACCAGCGACGCACCAGCCCACAACAAGGCTGCATCCGTGATGCTACTCGTCAAATAGACAGCAAACGATTTGCTTGCGACAAAATCCGTCATCGTCATCAAATACGACACTCCGGTGTAGCGCAGAAAGCCAGCGGGTATCCAGCGAAAAGCGACCGCATCACTCGGCACCGGCGGGGCATTGGTGCCGCGCCACACAACCACCACTTGCCAGGCAGCCACGGCGACTGCGATGGCAGGGGCCAACGCCACAGACACCAAAATCCCAATCACACTCCAACGCAATGGATTGGTGCTCAACTGCGCGAGGATGATGGCACATACGGCAAGTAGCTGGGGCAACAGACCAGCCAACAAACTGATGCCGTTCCAGGCGCGTTGCTTAAAGAAGCTATTGAGAAAAGCCATCAGCATGTCATACGCAACGCCGGTGATGAGCATCAGAATGATGATGGTGATAAACAGCCAACCCTGGCTGCCCAAAAGTTCTTGGAGGAGCGTCTGAGACACCACATCAATCCGGGTGTCGGCCTGAATCTTGTCAGCCAATGTGCCGAGGTATGTCGATTGCTGCCATATAAGCCCGCCGGCTATCGCTGTGAGGACGATAGCCTGTGCCCAAAAAACCGTCAACAGCATGCGCAAGACGCCTGCAGGGCCGTGCGATTTCATCGTTTCGGGGATGAATTTGGGGAGTGCACGAGCAGTGCCGAGATCAATCCACGTACCAAACGCCGAGGAAGCTCCGCTAATCAGTGCGAGTACCCCATATGCGGCGATAGGCAACACCGTGAGCTTGAGTGCGGTTGCTGCGATTTCTGCGAGCATACGCAACGGCACAAACAGCGTATTCCATAACACCGCACGCGAGACTTGACTCTGGAGCGATGGTTGTATCGGGTCGCTCATGCGCCCTCTTTGCGGAGCACCAGCTCAAACATGCCGACATACCAGGCCCGCTGGGCACGATATGCGAGGATTTCTATGCCCAGTGCCCGCAGAATCGCACGAATGAAACGCCGCGATGGTTTTTTGCTGATGAATTGCCCATCACGTAGCGCATCTTCGTTCATGTCAGTCGTGGCAAAACCGCGCGTGGCAGCCAGGCTGCAAAACGCAGGGTAGTCAAAATAATGCATGGCACTCAAGCGCTGCATGTCGGTGAAGCGGCTGTTGTCTTTGCTCCGGCCAATCCTGGCGATGTACCATTCGGCTAGCCGACGCGGGATCCAATTGAGACCCCGGATGTGGAAGTGCGGGTCTACCCACGCCCGTCGGTTGATGACCGTCAAGAAAAGCAAGCCGCCGGGTTTGAGTACCCGATGGATCTCTGCCAACATGGCCGACGGGATTTGTACATGTTCGATGACATCCCAACACACCACGAGGTCAAATGTACCGTCTGCGTACGGCAGATGTTCACCCGCACCGTTCAGCACCGGTACATCAATCCCGTAGCGGTCAGCACGGAGTTGGATGATGTGGCAGTACGGCAGATTGTATTCGGACACCTGTACC
>CANHPK010000069.1 GCA_947462525.1 Roseiflexaceae bacterium
CGGATGGCAATCGTGATACCACGGGCGCGCTCCTCGGGAGCGTTGTCGATCTGGTCGTACGCCGTGTACGTTGCGGCGCCGCGCAATGCCAACACCTTGGTGATGGCAGCCGTCAACGTGGTCTTGCCATGGTCGACGTGACCGATGGTACCGACGTTGATATGTGGCTTGTTACGCTCAAACTTCTGTTTAGCCATGACCCTCATGCCTCCACAATGTTACGTATTACAAACTGAGAAAACTTATCCGCGCCGCTTCGTGATGATTTCCTGTGCCAAATGATCAGGAATCGGCTGATAGTGCGCAAATTCCATCGAAGAGGTTGCACGACCCTGGGTCGAGGAACGCAATTCGGTCGTGTAGCCGAACATCGAGCCCAATGGCACGTATGCGCGAACGACTTGTGCATTACCACGTGCTTCCATGCCTTCGACTTGGCCACGGCGACTGTTGAGGTCACCCAAGACGGTACCCAAGAAGTCTTCTGGGGTCACGACTTCGACCTTCATGACCGGCTCGAGGAGCTGACCGCCAGCCTTGCGCACACCGTCTTTGAGACCCATCGATGCGGCAATTTTGAAGGCCATTTCAGACGAGTCGACATCGTGGTATGAACCGTCGTACAGGGTGACACGCATGTCGACAACCTGGTACCCGGCCAACACACCACCAGCCATGGCTTCCTTCACGCCTGCTTCGACAGCGGGGATGTATTCGCGCGGCACGGTACCACCAACGATACCATTGACGAATTCGAATCCAGCACCACGCTCGAGCGGTGTCAGGGTCAACTTGACGTGACCGTACTGACCTTTACCACCCGATTGTCGAACAAACTTGCTGTCAATGTCGGCTTCTTGCGTAATCGACTCGCGGTAGGCGACCTGTGGCTTGCCTTGGTTCGCTTCTACCTTATATTCGCGACGCATACGGTCGACAATGACTTCCAAGTGCAACTCACCCATGCCGGCGATGATGGTCTGACCGGTTTCGTGGTCGGTAAAGACACGGAAGGTCGGATCTTCTTCGGCCAGCTTGCTCAAAGCAATACCCATTTTGTCCTGGTCTGCTTTGGTCTTGGGCTCGATGGCGAGCTGAATGACCGGCTCGGGGAAGCGGATGGTTTCCAAAACAATCGGATGATCCGGATCACAGATGGTGTCACCGGTGAAGCTTTGTTTTGGACCGACCACTGCAGCGATATCGCCTGCGTACACTTCCTTGATGTCTTCGCGGTGGTTGGCGTGCATCTGAATCAATCGACCAGCACGTTCGCGGTTGTTACGGGTTGTGTTCAACACGTAGTTACCGGCTTCGAGCGTTCCCGAGTAGACCCGGAAGTATGCCAGCTTGCCGACGAAGGGATCTGCCAAAATTTTGAACACGAGCGCGGTGAAGGGCTCTTTGTCATCTGGCAAACGGGTAATGTATTCGACGTCCGGCGAATCGGGATCTGCCCCAACGGCAGTACCCTTCATCGGTGGGATGTCGAGTGGTGATGGCAAGTAGTAAATCACGGCGTCGAGCATGCGTTGCACGCCCTTGTTGCGCAATGCAGCGCCGCACAACACCGGTACCAAGGTGCCCTTGATGGTGGCCGTACGCAATGCAGCACGAAGCTGCTCTGCGCTGGGGGTCTCGCCATTCAGGTACATCTCGGTCAGATGATCGTCGGTTTCGCAGATGGCTTCGATCGAAGCCAAGCGGGCCTTTTCGGCAGCGCCGACGAACTCTGCAGGGATTTCGCCCCAGGTCTCGGTGCGACCCATGTCTTCACCGTAGATGCAGGCTTGGAACTCAATCAGGTCGATGATACCGCGGAAGCGGTCTTCGGCGCCGATTGGCAGTTGAATCAACACCGGCTTGGCACCGAGGCGGTCGACAATCATGTCGACGGTGCGCTCGAAGTTGGCACCAGTGCGGTCCATCTTGTTGACGAAGCAGATGCGGGGCACCTTGTACTTGTCAGCCTGGCGCCACACGGTCTCGGATTGTGGCTCCACACCGGCGACGGCGTCGAACACAACTACACCACCGTCGAGTACGCGCAGTGAGCGCTCTACTTCGGCGGTGAAGTCGACGTGACCAGGGGTGTCGATGATATTGATACGGTAGCTGACGCCGGCGACTTCCCACTGGGCGGTGGTGGCAGCTGCGGTAATCGTGATACCACGCTCACGCTCCTGCTCCATCCAGTCCATGGTCGCCGTGCCTTCGTGCACTTCACCGACCTTGTAGGTTCGTCCGGTGTAGTACAGAATGCGCTCCGTCGTTGTCGTTTTACCGGCATCGATGTGCGCAATAATGCCGATGTTTCGGTAGCGATTAAGCGGTGTTTCGCGAGGCATAGCCTTTACCTACTCCTTGAAGTGTCGCTCGTGCGACAATAGTTGCTACTTAGAAGCGACCGTAGTGCGAGAACGCGCGGTTTGCTTCGGCCATGCGCTGCACGTCTTCACGCTTTTTGATGGTCGTGCCAGTGTTGTTGAATGCATCGACCAGCTCGAGTGCCAATCGCTCGATCATTGGCTTGCCACCGCGTGAGCGGGCAGATGCCAACAACCAACGAATTGCCAGTGACAAGCGGCGTTCTGCCTTGACTTCGACGGGCACCTGATAGGTGGCACCACCGACACGGCGCGGCTTGACTTCGATGACGGGCCCTGCATTGCGGAGCGCGCCTTCGACGACTTCCATTGGGGTCTTTTTCACACGGTCGGCGGCCATCTCGAGTGCACCATAGACAATCGTCTCGGCGACGCTCTTCTTCCCGCGCAACATCGTTTTATTGATCATTTGCGTAACAATTGCACTGCCAAAACGGCTATCTGGCAAAAATTCACGCTTGTCTGTCGTGCCACGTCGCGGCATAGTCGTCCTCTCAACCTAAAACTACCCACTCGGGTGAGTGCTACTTCTTCTTGGCTGGTGCGGCTGCGTTCTTCTTGGTGCCGTACTTCGAACGACCCTGCTTGCGGTTTGACACGCCCTGTGAGTCCAATGTCCCACGGACAATGTGGTAGCGCACGCCGGGCAAGTCCTTCACACGACCACCACGGATCAAAACGACCGAGTGCTCTTGCAAGTTGTGACCCTCACCTGGGATGTAGGCCGTTACTTCCATGCCGTTTGACAAACGGACACGTGCGATTTTGCGCAGTGCCGAATTCGGCTTCTTTGGGGTCATCGTACGTACCTGCGTACATACGCCTCGCTTGAATGGCGAACCACTCCCTCGCGTCAACTTCCCCTTCAACACGTTGTAGTTGAAGCGGAGTGCGGGGGCCTTCACCTTGCGCTCTACCGGCTTGCGCGGCTTGCGAACTAGCTGATTGATCGTCGGCATGCTCTCTGCTTTCTCCTCAGTCCAACAGCACACAAAAAAATATGTTGCCCTCGAGTCTGGTCGCAACACGCGTTGCGCCTTAGAGCAGGGCACGTTGGCTTCTATTACTCACTTGGCTCGGGCATACGACCCGGCAAGGTTAAATAATAGCATAGCAGAAGGGGAGTGTCAAATGATGAACTGCCCTTTGCAACGCCATACCTCCACATTATGCACGACACACATGGTGCCTTACATTACAAAATGATTACAATTAAATTATTATGTTAATTTACGCCAAAAAAGCGTGATTCTGATGCGCTTTTTCAATAGACCGTGACGTCCGGGGTGCACACCGGATGTACAGACGTCGAATCACACCGTTGCCCGTATTTCTTTACGATGGTTAACGAACCGTAATCAACACGACCGGGCATCCATGGGCATTCACAGCTGTCGTACAATACGGATATTCGCATCCAATGGAGGATACCAATGACTAGCACTGTCGCTCGCCATGCCCTGCCGTATCACGTGAGTGTCGATGAGTATGTTCGATTCCGCGAACAGGGGTATCTGGTCGTCAAAGGCCTCGTATCGCAGGATGAAGTCAACGCCTTGCGCGCACACACCGACAACCTCCGCGAGGGGCGTGAAGTCATCCCTGGCGTGCCCACGCCACCGGCCACGCTCAGCCCCGAACAGCGTCTGCAGTACTGGCTCCGAGTACACATGCTCCATCGTGTCTCCGAGATCCACGAGCGCTTTCTGCTGCACCCACGCATCCTCGACGTGCTCGAAGCACTCATCGGTCCAGATGTGCTGGCCCTGCAGACCATGCTCTTTTTCAAACAACCCGGTCAACCCGGCCAGGGCTACCACCAAGACGCCTATTACATCCCCTCACAGCCCGATACGTTGATCGGCGCCTGGCTGGCGGTCGATGCTGCCGACGAAGAAAACGGCTGCATGTGGATGACGGTCGGCTCGCAAAACGAACCCATCTACCCGGACAACGACGGCCAATCCCCCAACGGCGATCAGGCGCTCGCCGATATCCAACCCATCTTTGGTGCCAGCAACACCGACGAAAAGAAAAACGGCCTCACCAAGATCGCTGCCAAATACCCTGGCCGCGAGGTCAAGGTCGAAGCCGAGCCGGGCGATGTGGTCTTCTTCGGCGGGCACGTCATCCACCGATCGCACACCAACTTCTCCAAAGACCGCATGCGCCGAGCCTTTGTGGCACATTATTGCAATGCTCGGTCTGCGGTACCGTGGAATCACGGGCAACCATGGGAGGGTGAGTTGGCCAACTATCTGCACATCCTCGCCCGCGGCACGACGCACCTCCCCTATGCACAACCCAAGTTCGGGACGCTCTGCGCAGCCAACGCACCGGAACTGCGCGCGGCACCACGGGTCAAACCGATGTCGATGATGCCCCACGACAACGGGCTGATGATTTTGACCGCCCACGGTGACGAACACGACGACGATGATGGGTCAGTGATGTAAGCACGATAGGGACCCCAAACCGCCGCGACCACAGGGTCACGGCGGTTTTTTGCGCCAAAAAAGCCCCCCACACGGGGGATAAAAAACCCACGTCACGGGGGATACACACCTACTACATATTGTCATTATATTGTAATCATCCCCATCGCCCACCGACAGTTGATGCACAAAGGAGGGAGCGTATGACCAACACCGCTCGGGACTTTTACCACGAGGGTATTGTCCACATCCACGCCATGGGTGGCATCGCGCACATGCCAGAAGTCATGACTATCAGCGATGTCGCTGATTACTATGCTGTCCCGTTTGCGTGGTTGGTACGGTTGCGTAGCGCTGGTGCGCTCCCGGGGACCTGCTTTGGCGGCGTCTTGCAGTGGCGTTGTCACCGGCAGACAGTCTACGAATGGATGAAGGAGCATGCAGATGAACCAACAGCCCAACTGGCCAGGGCTCAACGCGGTGATCCACCATACCCTCCGGCGACACACCTTGGTACCGGTGGAACTCGCCGCCAAACGCTTACGCATCCGAGCGCATGATGTGTGTCTGTGGGCACAAGCGCAGGGCATCGCGTTGCATGTCGGCAGCGCAGGGTTTTTGATCGAAGAAGCCGCTATCGAAAGCGCCCTCAGCCACCGGCCCACAGCATCACGCCCGCGCCACCAACGCACCGGCAAACAATGACCCGCAGGCACCGCGGAGCGTGCCTGCGGGAGCAGCAAGTCCCCCGCTCAGCGTGCCTGCGGGAGCAGCAAGTCCCCCGCTCAGCGTGCCTGCGGCAACAGGAAGTCCCCCGCTCAGCGTGCCTGCGGCAACGCGAAGTCCCCCGCTCAGCGTGCCTGCGGCACAGACGCGCACCATGCAACAGCGCCAGACGGAGCGTCTGGCGCTGTTCTTTCAGATTGCATCGGCGTGCTGCAGACTCAGCCGATGGACTGTGTTTCGCTGGTGTCGATGCTCTCAGCGAAGTTGTCGGCCGTGACCTCGTCAGGATTAAACCCGAGGGCACGCAACCGGGCGATGAGCATCTTCTCGCGGGCGGCGTGATAATCGGCACGCGCACGTTCTTGTTCGGCACGTTCGTGCTCTTGCTGAGCGCGTTCGTGATCGCGTTCGGCGACTTCGGCGAGTTCGACATAGCTCCGGAAGCGTTCACCGTTGGGCAGGCTCAAAAAGAGCTCGCCTTCCTCCATGCCAAAGATGATATTGAGCCGTGGGCTGGTCCAGCCTTCGATTGACGCGACTTCGTCGAACCCGACACCGTTGTGCACCCAACCGATGACTTCGCCTGCATCGGGATCGTACATGTAGTATTCTTCGACGCCGGCGCGCTCATAGAATTTGAGGCGACGCGTAGCGCTGACCATGCTCGTGCCCGGTGCAATCACATCAAAGACCACCTGCGGGACGATATTGGACTCCTCCCACTGACGATACGCCGTGCGCTCGCCACGTGCAATACCCACCGCAACAAACAAATCGGGCGTCGCCGAATCGCGGGACTCAGGGGTCAAATACCAGGGTACGCTGCCTGCAACCAGCACATCGCGACGATTGCGGAACAATGCATCGAGGCCGCCCTGGAGCGTCACAATCCAGCGCAGACGGCGGGTGCTTTCACCTGTCAAAAGACGTTGTGTCATGGTGTGTTCTTTCTAGCGCGTGATACCTTAACTGCGCGCAGCAGTGGCACTCGCAATGGCGCGTTTGACACTATCTTCGGGGGATACTTTGATTTGCACATCGACAAGGGTACCGTCTGGGCCGATGACCACGTGGCTCCGCGTTACACCCATGTATTTTTTGCCGTACATGCTCTTTTCGTTCCACACACCGTATGCCTCACAGACCGCATGGTCGGTGTCGGCCAACAAGGGGAACGGCAAGCTGAATTTGTTCTTGAACTTGGCATGCGATGCAACCGAATCAGGGCTAATGCCGAACACCACCGCATTGGCATCGGTTACTTCAGCATAGCGATCGCGAAACCCGCACGCCTGCGTCGTGCACCCCGGAGTGTCGTCTTTGGGATAAAAGTACAAAACCACCGTCTGCCCACGCAACGCGGCCAGGTCAACGGTGTTGCCTGCGTCGTCGAGCAGGGTGAATGTCGGGGCTGGTGCGCCAATGGTCAGTGTGGTCATGTGCGTCCTCCATCAGTTGGGCGACTCGTGTACAATGAAACCTGGTTGCGACTGCTAGCACGTTTGTGCTATTTTGTATTGTACGTGAAGTCTGCGTGCGAATCAAGGGGTTTGCCGCGACGTTCAATGATAAGGTACGGGTATGCGTGTCGACGTATTGACATTGTTCCCTGCGATGTTCGATGGCCCACTCAACACCAGCATCCTCAAACGCGCGCAGGCAGATGGGCATCTCGATGCCCAGGTCCACGATATCCGCGCCTATACCACCGACAAGCATCACACCTGCGACGACACCCCATTCGGTGGTGGAGCCGGCATGGTCATGAAGATTGCCCCTCTCGCCGCCGCCATCGAGGCAATCAGTGCCACCGATGAGCGTCCACCACACGTTATCTACCTCACGCCCGATGGCACCACGTTGACCCAAGCCATTGCCCAAGAGCTCCGTACGCAACCGCGCCTGATGCTCATCTGCGGTCATTACGAGGGCATCGACGAACGCGTCCGCACACGCTACGTGCACCAGGAACTATCGATCGGCGATTACGTGTTGACCGGCGGCGAGTTGGCTGCACTCGTGGTAATCGACGCCGTGACGCGACTCCTCGATGGCGTGATCAG
>CANHPK010000070.1 GCA_947462525.1 Roseiflexaceae bacterium
CAACCGCTGATTCACCAGCGCGTCTGCTATGGTACGCTGTATTTGTTCCCGTGTTGTTGCATCACCCAACGGAGGTTGTCATGCGAATCGGATTCATCGGTATCGGCGGCATCGTCGATATCTATCGCAAAGCGCTGGCACAGTACCAGACGCCTGTCACTGCAGTCTGCGACATCAACGCCGCGCGCGTCGCCGAGGTGGCCGCTGCCGAAAAATGCACCGGCTATACCGACTATCGCGAAATGCTAGCCAACGAGCGCCTCGATGCGGTCTTTATTGCCATCCCCCCCGGCTACCACCAGCAGCAGGTCATCGACTGCGTCAAGGCCGGTTGCGCCGTCTTTGTGGCCAAACCCGTCGGCCTCGACCCATCCCTAGTAGCCCAGACTTTGGCCGCCATCAACGCCGCCGGCGTCATCAATCAAGTCGGCTACATGGCCCGCTATGCCGACATCGTCGCCAAGGCGCGCGAGCTCATCGGGGACCGCAAAATCGTCATGGGTCTGGCCCGCTTCATGGTACGGATGCCGGCCAACCACCCCTGGTGGGGCAAACGCAGCATCTGTGGCGGCCAAATCATCGAACAAAGCACCCACATGTTTGACCTGCTCCGTCACCTGATGGGCGAGGTTAGCCACGTCCAGTCATTTGGGCATCAGGGTGCCGCCGACGACATCGCCGACTTCGAAGACAGCACCATCGTGTCACTCAAGTTCGCCAACGGTGCAATCGGCACGGTCATTAGCACCAGCTGCACCGAAGTCCCCGAAGGCTGTGGGTGGGAGTTGACCGGTCGCGACCTGTACCTCAAGCTCACCATGGACCTCGAACTGAGCGGTGTCATCGATGGCAAACCGGTCAGCTACCACGGCGAAGAGACGGGCTATATCCGTCAGGTCGGCGAGTTCTTGACGGCCCTCAAGACCAAGAACCAAGCCATGATCAAGTCCTCGTATGCCGACGCAGTCCAATCCCTGCAGCTCACCATGGCAGCCGAGCGCTCGCTCCAAAACGGCGGCCAGACCATCCGATTGGAGTCCTAAATGAAGTTCGGTACCATGCAGAGTGTCCTCAAATGCGACATCGGCGAGGTTTTTCACCGTGCGGCCGCCCTCGGCTATCACAGCGTCGAACTCGATTGGAACAGCCCAGCCGATGCCCTGCCCGGCGGCCGCATGAGCCCCTCGATGCGCGACATGATTCGCATGACGGCCCGCACCAACGGCATCACCATCGCCTCGGTGGCGGCCCACTTCCTCAATGCTGCCAACATCGCCAACGACGACCCCGCCGCAGTGGCGAACGCCATCCTCAACATCAAGCGCGGCATTACCCTGTGTGCCGACATCGGCGCCGGTGTGTTGCTCGTGCCGTTCTTCTATGACGCCGAAATCGTCGGCGAGGCCGGTATCGAACGCCTCGTACGGGCGCTCAAGACCCTGGCCCCCGATGCCGAAAAAGCCGGGGTCGTCCTGGGCATCGAGAGCACCCTTCCCGCCGCCGCCAACCTGGCTGTGGTCGCATCGGTCGGCTCCAAAAACGTCGGCATCTATTGGGACATGGCCAATGGTATGGCCGTCGGCTATGATCCCGTCGCCGACGCCAAAGCCCTCGCCGGCGTCATTGTCCAGGTCCACGCCAAAGAATTCGTCCGCGACGCTGGTCCCGTCGGCAGCCGGAGCGCACCCCGCTTCGACATGCTCAACCACAAAGCGCTCGGGCACGGCGACGTCCCCCTGGCCGCCATTTTGAGCGCCCTACGCAGCGGGGGCTACACCGGTCACATCGTGTGCGAGACCGGCACGTTCGGCACCGTCAGTGCATCGGCCGCCGCCGATTTGGCCACCCTGCGGGCCGCTTCCTAGCAGTCCTTTTGGTCATGGAAAAGCGCCCCTGCCGCCACTGCGGCAGGGGCGTTGCGGTCGTCTGGAGTGCCGCGGGCGCCGTCGATCTGCGTCCGTCTGGCGCGTCCCGGAGCGCCTCAGAGCCACGAAAACCGCAGCGCGCCGACGTTTTCGCACTGCCCTGACCCCATGCCTGCGCACCGCTGCTGGAGGCTAGCGCAGTCGAATAAACACCGGCACGGGTACACCGGTTATCTCGGCCCAGACATGCCTGAAGCGGTCGCCGCCGAGGACATCCGCCGCTGCCTGCACGATGGCATAGGCCCGCCGTTGGTGAGGACCATGGTCGAGGCGTTGGGCGATATCGAGGGCAATTGCTCCCAACCGGATCAGTTGGACGGCGACCGGTTTGGTCACGACCCGCTGCCGCAACACCTCGCCGCCGACCAAGCGCGCCCGACAAAAGAGCTCTGCATTGCGTTGATGCGTGATGCAGGTGAAGGCACGCTGCAGCCCCTTCCAGACAATCTCGTGGCGCCGCTCTTGGAGGATCAAGATCTGGGCTTCGGTCAGCAGGGATTCGCCATAATCATTGGGCTCTTCGCTAGGGCTGAACGACCGCAGTGCGCGCCGGACGTCCTCCAACGCACGCGTCAGGATCGACGCGCGATGGACAATCGGCACCACCGCCTGGCGCCAGCCCAACGAAGCGCGTACGTCGTAGCAGGCCGCCACAGCAAATGCGTCGGTGAGTGTTTCGTACAATGCGAGAGCCTGATCGATATGGGCGAAGCCCTCGACGAGTGCCTGCTCGCGCGCAGGATCTGCCGTGTCGAGTGCGTCTGCCAGGTCACGATAGATGGTGGCCGCGATGTAATGGCTCAGGGCAGCATATGCGGGCACCTCATCGGCAGTCCGGTAGCGCAAGGCTGCATCCATCGACACGAGTGCCTTGTGGATGCAGGCGACCTGGTCTTCGCCTACCAGCGTCGATTGGGTGCGATAGGCGACGGCCAGGTTGTGGTGGGTCCAGGCGTATTCGAGCGGCACGGTCGCTTCGGTCCGATAGGCGAGTGCTTCGTGCAGGTGCTCGATGGCCTGTTCGATGCAACGGGCATGCGGGCTATCGAGTTCTTCTGCCAAATCACTAAAGATATTCGCCCGGTTCATCAGTTCGCGCGCATAGCGCATCGGGTCGCGCTCTTTGTCGAGGTGCAAGAGCACCGTCCCGCTCGCGTCACGGGCGTGGCCGAGGTACAGGCTGCGTTCGACCGCTTCGCATTCGGCGTATGACCGATAGAGCGACGCCAAGGTGCTGTAGAGTCCGACGTAGTGCTGTGCGGTCAACTTCGTCGGCAGATAGGCCAATGCATCGAGGCAACTCTTTATGGCGTTGTCGAGGTACATTGTTCCGCCAGGGAACGCCTCGCGACCGAGCTCGTGCAACACATTCGCTTTGTTTTGGCATATCGATGCATACAACCCTGCATCAAGCTGCGGGTCTGCCAGCGCGGCATCGCAACTCGCGATTGCGTCTGCCAAGTACGCGCCACGGTCCGCACCGGGCAGCTCTGCGGCTTCGATCATGGCAATGGCCCGCCGGTTGAACAACGCCGCGCGCTGTGGATGCAGTGCCACCGTCGCGTCGTCGTTTCCCGCCGCGAGATAGTGTGTGGCAGCAGCAGTAAGCGCCTGTGCACGGCCGACCCCCACATGGGCCGCGTGGTCGACATAGGCGTCGGCGAGGAACATCTGACTAGTGACCCGATACTGGGTCCATGCATGCGCTGTACAGGCAATGGCCAACTGATTGGCCCAGCTGAGTTGCTGCTGATGCATCCCCTGCGCCCGATGGTACGGGGCACACTCGGACACGATGTCGGATGCCCCTGGGATATCGAGCTGGATCGCAATCGCAAATAACCCCTGCAATTGACCGTATACTGCGGTCGCCAAACCGTAGGTATACGCCTTGGTATGGTCTTCCATTACGCGGCAGGCAGCCCACAATATCCGCTGGCTGAGCTGTGCCCGGGCATCGGTGTGCGCCATTTGGGCATGCACACACCCGCGCAACACGCTGTGTTGGCGCCAGCTGTTGTCACCTACCGCGGTCACCAAGCCATGCTGCTCGAGGCGCGTCAGGATGCCCGTCATCGCTTCGGGGCTGAGCTCCCACGCACGGGTCAACAGCGCGAGTGGGATGTCTTGGTCGGCTGCCGTACAGGCAATCGACCCCAATACCTGCCGTTCGAGCGGGTGGAGCGCGGTGTAGATGTGTGCAATCAGCAGACTCTTGTGCGCGCCCGTCGCAATCGGTCGCTGCAACAGCAGTGGGAACACCGCATCGACGCTCTGCGCACAGAGTTCTGCTGCTTCGACCGCCCACCCCGCCGGATTGTGGGTCAGATTGGCCAGGTAGCGACTGGCTTGGTCGACGGCCAGTGGGTACCTGCCGAGGTGGGCAGCGAGGTGTGCGGGCCACTCCCAGTCGTGTAGCGTCGCAACCGGCACTTCCAGGATGACCGCCATGGCAGCCAGTGCCTCGTGGTCGTCATAGACGTCGACCTGCACAATCGGCAGCTGTAGATCCGCCGCACAGGCGTCGTCGCGCGTGGTGATAATCAGATGGGCGTGGGCGGGCAATGCATCACGCAGCACTGCAACATGATCGGCGGCACAGACGTCGTCGAGGATAACCAACATGCGCGGTGCAGGTTGCCACACGGTACGAACCATGGCTGCGTCGACATGCACCCCTGCCGGCAAGAGTGCCAGGTCTGTCGCACGGGTGAACCAGCTATCCAACACCAATGTCGTCGCAGTCGCGGGCTCTACGTGTGGCCCCAGCGTGGCCCACACGACGCCTCCCGGGTACTGCTCGATGCTCGTACGGCCAAAAGACGCCGCCAATGTGCTTTTGCCGACACCAGGCACCCCCCGCACCACGATCTGCCCATGCCGCTCGAGCAGTGTCTGCATCGTCTGCGCCAGACGGGTCCGTTCTATTGCAGCGCCGCCGAGGCGCAGGTCAGATGGGTGTTGCCACTGGACCAGCCCACGGGCTGTCCCCAAGGTAAAGGTATAATCTGGGTAGACAATTAGTCCCATGTTCATCCTCCGCTCGCGCAGTTTTACGTATTATCGTCGCAAAATCACCACGTGTGTGTGGTGTGACCGCGGCGCTGAGAGGTCCATATGTTTGATTGGGACTCGTATCTCCAAGCATTGATTGCCTGGGCGCGCCAGCTGTGGGAGTGGCTTGTTCTACAGAGTGCAGCAATCCGCAGCTGGGATCTAATCACCATCCACAATGCCATCTATGCGCGTGTCATGGACGCTACCCCGTACGAACAAACCATCGCAGGCGGTGTTGTCGCGTTAATCGTGGTATTTGGCATTGTCATGCGCTGGTGGGCCGGTCGTGTCTACCGCGACCCCGCGTTGGCACAGGCCGCATTGCTGGCAGAGGTGTCGCTGCTCATGACCCAATTGCGTGGTCGCGCCCGGCGCCCTGCGACCAAGACCTATCGCACCCTCAAACGGCGCATCGCACGCAGTCGGCGTGTCTTCGATGACGCGACTGCCGAGCGCCTGTGGGCACAATGGAAGCAAGCAGACAGCGACGTAACGACCCTTTTGACCACACTGCGCCGATCCAGACGCCATGTCGTCCGTGTCGAGCAGTACCAACACCTCTCGACCCTGCGCGATACGCTCCATACGCTGGTCCACAGCGCCAACAGGTAGAAATTTGGTAAAAATACCAAACATCTCTGCGCTTCTCTTGGTATGCTTGGTGCATAGGTGAGGAGGATGCAATGAACGATGTCTGGCAGTTTTTGTCTGACGCTGCGACGTTTTTGGCAAATCTCTGGTCGTGGGTCGTCTATGGCTGGCGGTTGTCGGCCACTTGGTGGGAGACGTCAGTCGTCCCTACGTATGTATCTCTCAAAGAACTCCGCTGGAGCGATGTCAACGGATATTCTGCATTGCTGTACACCAACATCACCGGTGTTGCAGCATTTATTAGCTCGTGCTTGACCATTTATGGTGTTACCTTATATCGCCGCAAGACAAATAATTTCTTGGTCGAGAAAAGATACGACGCACTCCACCAAGTGCATTCTCTGGCAACTGGGCTCTACTCAGAGGTGAACCTTGCGCAAAACGAAGAAAATATCGAAGAAGCACGCCGCTTATTGATGAAAAGCTTTTTCTCTCACAAATATCTTTTTGACAAAAGCATCGCGGATGAATTGCATGAACAGTGGTCAACCATAAACCAAATGACCCATGAGTTTCTCAGATTTTCACGAGCGTCCGACGCTCCCGCTCCCAAGCCCCAGGAACAAAAAACCACAACCATGCTGCCAGAAAAACGCCTAGCGCTTACAACCAAAATCGGTACATTCACAAAAATTCTGCAAGTACATATAGAGCCGTTGATGAAAGAGTTGGATGCAAACCGTCGACTGCCGAATTTACAAAGCTGATTCGGGAGATCTGGTCACAACAGAGCTTCGGTTGAAGCAGGTCTGATTTTGAACGTCAGTGCATACGGCCCCACTGGTCTGTGTGGCAGAGACACAATCAACCCGTCTTCACCATGCACCCACTCCAGCGCACCGTCATATCCCAGCAGATCGACCGCCGCAATCGTGCCGATCAGCCCACGGGCCACCCCGAGCGCCGGCAACACGGCAGTCGCGCCGGGCCAGGCCAGCACCATCGCATAGACGGTCCGATCGTTGCGTGTATAGCGGATATCTTGCCCGCCAAACGGGGCCCGGGCGGTGTCGCTGAAGGCACCCTCTTCCACTGCCGTCGGACCTTCGCCGTAGATGTGCCATGGCGTCGTGGCATAGATGGCTTCGCCATTGACGCGCAGCCAAGCGCCGATTTCACGCAGCAGATACTGCTCGTGTGCGGGGATGGTGCCGTCAGCCTTGGGTCCAATATTGAGCAACAATGCGCCGTTTTTGCTGACCACGTCGATCAAATCGCCGATCAAATCCGCTGGCGTTTTGTAGTCTTGGGCGTCGGTATAGCCCCAGGCGTTTTTGGCTACCGAGGTGTCGTTTTGCCAAAAGGAGGGCGACACGTCACGCACCTGTCCGCGTTCGATGTCGTAGACGGCACTGCCGGGGGCAAACGCGTCGTATTTGTAGTTAATAGCAACACCCGTGCCCCACTCGATCCCGCGGTTGTAGTAGTGTGCTGCGAAGCGTTGCGTGTAGGGTTTGAAGCGCTCGTGGATAATCCACCAGTCGAACCAGACCAGCTGTGGTTGATAGCGGTCGACCAACTCGATGCAGCGGGCCAGCCAATCCTCCAAAAATGCGTCGTCGGGCTGCTCGGGCGAGTCGACCACTGCCCAGTCGGGTGGCTCGGGTTGCGCCGGGCCATACAGGGTGTCGTAGCGCGGGTCGTTAACATCGCTGTCGAACAAGCGCCCACGGTTGAAAAAGAACCAATGCTCGGCGCGGTGGCTCGACACCCCAAAAATCATCCCGTGTGCCCGGATAGCCGTGGCCAGTTCGCCGATGACGTCGCGCTTGGGGCCCATGGCCACGGCGTTCCACGGGTTGAGCGCCGTGTCGTACATCGCAAAGCCGTCGTGGTGCTCTGCCACCGGCACCACAAAGCGCGCACCCGACGCCGCAAACAATTGTGCCCAGGCAGTTGCGTCGAACTGCTGGGCACCAAA